>CAYZYG010000037.1:0-43368 GCA_964481395.1 uncultured Vicinamibacterales bacterium | reverse complement strand
GAGCGCCGCGTTCGCAACGCGGAGGTCGGGAGTTCGAGCCTCCTGCCGTCCACCACACCACGACGGGCCAGTATCCTCTGATGCTGGCCCGTTTTCGCTGTACGCCGAGGGTCGCGCGCAGGGAGTCGTCTACGAGCGCCGCAGCACTACGATGCGGTTGGTGTTGGTCCCGCGGGTGTTGTTCGTCACGCCCCAGCAGTTGGCGGTCTTGGTGAACGCCTGGGCGTTGATCATGACCGCCTCGGCCGACCAGCCCGCCGCAGCCGCAGCCGGAATGACCGTCTCCTCCAGCTTCACGGTCCCTCCGCGGACCTCCCCGACTTCGAACGCGACGTAGCCGCCCGGCTTCACGACGCGGTGCAGTTCGGCGAACACCGACGCCATCGCCGCGCCCCACGCGTCCAGGCGGCGCGCGATGGTGATCGACACCGTCGCGGGGTCGATCCCGCAGAACCAGCAGCGCAGCCAGTTGTCACCCGCGTAGTCCACGACGTCGAGGAACGGCGGTGACGTGACGACGAGGCTCACGGACGCGTCCGGAAGATCAGGCGTCTGGTGCGCCGGCCCCGTGACGAGGACGTGGCGCGCGGCGCGGGCGCGAAGCCTGGTCCGGCACGCCGCGTCGCAGTCCGCGAGGAGGGCCCGGCTCTTCTTGAGCACGATGGCTCGCACGTCGCGCCGCGGCGGCTGCTGGTGCCGCCGGGCGTTGATCTTCCGCTGGCTCTCGACCGACGCCGCCTGGTTGGGCGGAAGCGTGTAGACCGAGAAGAACCCGGGAGAGTGCCCGGTGAGACGGTTCACCGCCACCATGCGGATCCACGCATCGACCAGATCGACGTCTGACCCGCGGGCCAGCAGGTATTCACGCAGCGCGCAGATCTCCGTGAGCGTCTCCGGGTGATAGAAGACGTCGAGGTCCGGCCGGACCTCCCGGCAACGGGTCAGATCCAGCGACGCCAGTCGCGCAGCCACATCCGAGAGCGTCGGCGGCCGCAGCCGCGGCCCGACGAGAATCCCGCTCAGCGGGTTGACGTCGCACCCCGCCGCACGCCGCCCGAGCAGCGCGGCCTCGACGAGCGTGGTGCCCCGCCCCATGAAGGGGTCGTAGACGAGATCGCCAGGCTTCGTCAGGCGTTCGATGAAGAAACGAGGCAACTGGGGCTTGAAGCAGGCCCGGTACGACACCTCGTGCAGGCTGTGCGCCGCTCGCTGTCGGCTCGTCCAGAACTCGTTGACGAACGCGGGCACGGTCCACCGGCGGCCGCTGCCGCCCTCGGCCTCGACGGTTGCGCGTTCGGTCGGTTTTCCCTCGTACACGAAGGTGCGGAGGGCCTCGAGAAACGGAGGTTCCCGATCGTCCGCGTCCGCTGGGCTCGTGTCGAACAGCGTGAGCTGTCCGGGAATGGGGCGGCGGGTCCCGGCGCGCGTCCGGTGCCCCCGGTTCATCTGGTTCACCTCCGTCCATCGTACACCGGCTCGACCGCGGTGCCGGGCGGCGGCCGCGTGCCCCGGATCACCTCGAGGCCGGAGTGTCGACGATGATGAAGACCACTTCGCCGGGCCGCATGAGCCCGAGTTCGCGCCGCGCGACCTCCTCCACCGCCCGCGGATCCTCTCTCAGCCGCTTCACGTCGAGCCGGAGCCGCTGGTTGGCCCGCTGCAGTCCGGCGAGGTCGCGACGAAGGCTCCCGAGGGCCTGCCGCTGTTCGAACAGCGCGGGCAGACACCGCACGCAGTCGGCCACCGCGAAAAGCAGGAGGATGCCGCCGGCCCAGATCAGGGGCCTCGGCAGGGCCGCCGGTGGTCGTCGATGTCGCTTAGGGTCCATCTCGGCCCTCATCTCCGGTCGCGGTGAGGTAGGCCTGCAGTGCCGCGATCACCACGCGCCTGAGATCCGAGCGGTCGTCGACCGCGCGGATCTTGGCGGCGCGCCAGACGGGTTCGGGTAGTTCGATGGTCGTCTTGACGCCACGCGCCTCCGGAGCACCGGCCTTATCGGCCCGTCGTCGCGGGGTCATTCGAAGGGGATTATACGGTAATACGTTTTACTGTCAATATGTTTCTATTGTTTTACAGTTTTACGGTTACACAGTTCCACGCCGAGGTGCCCGGGCAGCGGACGGTGAGCATGCGTGCGCTAGAATCGGCCCATGACTCCCCTCCCCCGCCAGAAGACCGGGATCGTGGCGACGATCGGCCCGGCCTCGGATTCGCCGGACATGCTCAGGGGCCTGATCCGGGCCGGGATGCGCGTGGCCCGGCTCAACTTCTCCCACGGCGAGTTCGAGGACCATGCGCGCCGGATTGCGGCCATCCGTGGAGCTGCGGAGCGTGAGGACACGCCCGTCGCCGTCATGGCGGACCTGCCCGGTCCCAAGATCCGCCTCGGCACGGTGGTGCCGGACCCGTGGGAAGTCCGCACCGGAGAGTCGCTCATCCTGACGGTTGAGGACGCTCCCGGGACGGACGGACGCGTCACGGTGACGTTCGATCGACTGCCGCTCGTCGTGGCTCGCGGTGATGTCGTGTCCCTCAACGACGGACTGGTACGGCTGCGCGTCGACGGCACCGATGGCGCCGACGTCCGGTGCACGGTCGTCACCGGGGGCGAACTGCGGTCGAGGAAGGGCCTCAATCTGCCCGGCCTCGATCTGGGCATCGCGGCGTTCACCCCCCGCGATCGGGCCTGCCTCGAGTTCGCCCTGGCACACGGCGCCGACGCGGTCAGTCAGTCGTTTGTCGAGACGGCCGCCGACGTCGCGGCGGTGCGCGACGCCGCGCGCGCCTTGGGCCACGCCCCGTTTCTCGTCGCGAAGATCGAGCGCGCGGGCGCCTTGACGCACATCGACGACATCCTCGCCGCAGCCGACGGCCTCATGGTGGCGAGAGGCGATCTCGGCGTCGAAGTCCCGATCGAACGGATCGCCCTGATCCAGAAGGACCTCATCGCGCGGGCGAACGCCGCGGGCAAGCCGGTCATCACCGCCACGCAGATGCTCGAGTCGATGGTGGCGAGCCGCCTCCCGACGCGCGCCGAAGCGACGGACGTGGCCAACGCGATCCTCGACGGGACGGACTGCGTCATGCTGTCCGCGGAATCGGCGATCGGCCGGTACCCGGAGGACGCCGTCCGGATGCTCGCCGACATCGCCACCGCCACCGAGTCCGGCCGGCCGGCGGCGCCTGGCCCCCGGCCTGGACATCGTCACGCCACCCTCGCGGAATCCGCCGCCGCCCTCGTCGACGACGCGCTCGCGGCGATGCCGGCGGCGGCCGTGATCGTCCCGACACGCACCGGCACCACGGCGCGGAGGATCGCGGCGCTGAAGCCGCCGGTCTGGATCGTGGCGCTGAGCGAGCACCGCCAGACCTGCCAGAATCTGCTCTTTTCATACGGCATCCGTCCGGTGCTGATCGAACGGGAGCCGGACGACTGGCGCGCCTTCACGTCGGGCTGGCTTCGGGCGCACGGGATCGACGGAACGCTGGCCATGCTGGTCGCGGGGCCGTCGGCCGCGCACCCGGAGGCGAACCACCGGATCGAGTTCATGCGTCTCGACCGATCCCTTGACTCTCCTTCCTGAACGCGCCACACTCTCAGGTGGCAGGACGCCTAGGGGTGGCCAAAGACTGCGGCCTGAGATCACACCCTCGAACCTGAACCGGGTAGTGCCGGCGTAGGGAAGGCGAACGGAGCGACGAGCTCCCTTCGATTCACGATCTCCCCAAAGCATCCGCTTCACTCGTCCCGCGGCAGGACTGCGGGCCAAGGAGGCGCGATCATGAGTGACTGGCTGTTTCAACGTGCGTCAGGCGCGGCCCTCGCGGCCGCGCTCCTGGTACTGACCCTGGCTGAGGCCGCTCCGGCGGCCCCCCAGCCGAACCCGATCGCCCTGAGGGGCACCGTCCGCACGGCGGCGGGGTCCCCTCTCGCCGGCGCGCGTGTGGTTGCCGGTTCTTCCGGGACTGACACGCGCACCGACTCGGAAGGACGCTTCACGATCCACGTGGCACCCGGCCGGGTCACGCTGCGCGTCGTGCACCCGGACTGGCTCCCGGAGGTGCTGGTCATCGACGCGACCGCCGACCGTGATGCCATCACCGTCACGCTCCGGCCCCTGGCCCGGTTCGACGAAGCCGTAACGGTTTCGGCCATCCGCGCCGCGCCGGAGGCGCCGGTGACGAAATCCGACATCGGCCGGGAAGAGATCGAGCGCCTGAACATGGGCCAGGAAATGCCGTTCCTGCTCGAACAGGTGCCGTCGATCACGCAGTACTCCGACTCGGGCGGCACCAACGGCTACTCGTACATCTACCTGCGCGGCATCCATCAGACCCGGATGAACATCACGCTCGACGGCGTGCCGCTGAACGAGCCGGAGGACTCCGCGTTCTACTTCGCGAACTTCGGTGACTTCGCCAACGCCGTCGGCAGCGTCCAGGTGCAGCGTGGTGTCGGGACTTCGACCGTCGGCTCATCGTCGTTCGTCGGGTCGGTGAACTTCACCAGCGTCGATCCGGCCGAGCAGGCCCAGTCGGCCGTCCGGATCGGAGGCGGAACGTTCGGGACGCGGCGCATTGGCGGGAGCGTGCACTCGGGCAGGCTGGCGGGCCACCTCAAGCTGTACGCCCAGGCAGCCCTTCAGGACACGGACGGCTACCGTCGCCACGCGGACGTCTCGCAGCGCAGCCTGTACCTCGGGGCGACCTGGGACACCGAGACGTCCTTCGTGAAAATCTTCGGCTTCGCCGGGCGTGAGCAGACCGGCCTGTCGTACCTCGCGACGGACGAGAGCACGCTCGCCGGCGATCCACGGCACAACGACCTGACGCCAGACGAGCGCGACCGCTTCGGCCAGCGCTTCGTGTCCGCGCACTACCACCGGGCGTTCGGCCCCGCATCGGAGATCTCGGTGCAGGGCTACTACAACGGCGCCGACGGCTGGTACCGGATCGCGTCGGCTGACGCCGGCCCGCGCGGGCTCCATGAGTACGGCCTCGCGTGGCGGAACGTCGGCGCGACGGCCAGCTACCGCCGCACCGAAGGCGCGTGGAACCTGACCTGGGGCGGCCACGTCAGCGACTTCGGCAGCCGGCATACGCGGGACGTCGTGGATGGCGCCTCGGACTACGCGAACCGCGGATTCAAGAACGAACTGAACAGCTTCGTGAAGCTCGGGTACACGACAGGCCGGTGGCACCACTACGGCGACGTGCAGGTCCGGTGGGCCCGCTTCCGCTACGAGGGCAGCCAGGATCTCGGGGCGATCGACTGGACGTTCCTGAATCCGAAGGTCGGCACCCGCGTGTCGCTCGGCGATGGCGTGAGCCTCTACGGCTCCGTCGGCCGGGCGGGCCGGGAGCCCGGACGCATGGACATGCTGCAGGGCGAGGATAACGCCAGCGTGCCCTACCGCCTCGGCGACGTGAGGCCGGAGCGCGTGTGGAACGTCGAGGCCGGACTCGACCTCACACGCGGCACCCTCTCCGCCGGCCTGAACGGCTACGTCATGGAATTCCGGGACGAGATCGCGCTGACGGGCGAGTTGTCCGAGATCGGCCTGCCGACGCGACGCAACGTCGATCGGAGCTTCAGGCGCGGCATCGAAGCCGACCTGCGATGGGCGCCCCACGACAAGGTCCGGCTCCGGCACACCGCCGCGTACTCGTTCAACCGCATCCGGACGTGGACGCAGTATTACGACATCTACGACGACAACGGCGCATGGACCGGCTCTGAGCCGATCACGCACCGGAACGTGCCGCCGCTCCTGACGCCGGCGGTCACGGCGTCGATCGCCGTCGACGTCACGCCGGCACGCGGCGTCGCGCTCGGCGCGTCGGGCCGGTACGTCGGGCGGTCGCACCTCGACAACACGGGAAGCGATCGCTTCACGGCGCCGCCGTTCTTCGTCCTGGACGCGTCGGCTGACGTCGCCCTGAGCCGGCTGTTCGGATGGTCCCGGGCCGAGCCCACGCTGCGGATCCGCGTGGACAACCTGCTGAACGACGCGCGCCTCTACCCGTCCGGCTACAGCTACCAGTACTTCCTCGCCGGAGGTCCGGGTGCGGGCGCGCTGGACGGCATCCGGTACTTCTACCCGCTGGCCACGCGCAGCGTCACGGTCATGTTCGACCTGAAGTTGTAGTCAATGGGCGCCCTCGAGGTCACCGGCGTGGCGACCGGCATCGTGGCGGTCTGGCTGACCACCCGGCAGCGCGTCCTCTGCTGGCCCATCGGCATCGTCTCGGTCGCCATCTTCGTGGTCGTGTTCTACCGGGCCCGGCTGTACGGGGCCATGGGACTGCAGGCCGTCTACATCGCGCTGGCGGTCTACGGGTGGTACACGTGGCTTCACGGCGGTCGGGATCACGGCCGGCTGGCGGTCTCGCGCGTCCGCCCCCGCGTCATGGCCTGGCTCGCGGGAGCGGGGACGGTGGCGGGCGCCCTGCTGGCGGTCGCGCTGGCGCGGTGGACGGATGCGGCGCTGCCAGTCCTGGACGCCGCCACCACCGCATTCAGCCTCGTCGCGCAGTGGATGATGACGCGCAAGTGGCTCGAGAACTGGCTCGTGTGGCTGGCCGTCGACGTCGTGTACGTGGGCATCAACCTGTCGCAGGGGCTGACGGCCACCGCCGGCCTGTACGCCGTCTACCTGGTGCTCGCGCTCATCGGGTATCGCGACTGGCGGCGCTCTCTTTCGGGGGCCGCGTCGTGAGGGGATCCCCGATCACGATCGTCGTGACCGGTTCGGAGTGCACGGGCAAGACCACGCTGGCCGCGTGGCTCGCGGCCGCGTTCGGCGCGACGCTCTCGGCCGAATACGCCAGGCAGTACGTCGACGAGAAGCGGACGCCGCTCGATGCCGGTGACGTCGATGCCATCGCGAGAGGCCAGATCGCAGGGGAGGACGCGGCGATGCGGGCCGCGGCGGATGTCGTCATCAAGGACACGGACCTCCTGAGCACCGTCGTGTACAGCCGGCACTACTACGGGCATAGTCCCGCCTGGATCGAGGAGGCCGCGCTGGCGCGGCGTGCCGACCTCTATCTGCTGCTGCACCCCGACGTTCCGTGGGTGGCTGACGGACTCCAGCGGGACCGGCCGACCGACCGCGCGCACATGCACCGGCTGTTCAGCCGGGCGCTGGCAGCGGCCGGGGTCCGCGTCGTGGACATCCGCGGGCCGTGGGCGGCCCGCTCCGTCAGGGCGGCCGCGGCGGTGGATGTCTTCCTCTCGAGCCGTCCCCTGGACATCCCAGCCCCGCCTTGACACCTTGCGAACCGCGCGGGGACAATACGGGCTATGCCCGTCGTACGGATCACCAAGGAAGACCTGAAGCAGCAACTCGACGCCGCCGATGAGGCCGCCAGGCCCGTCGCCGTCGACGTCCGGCTTCGTTACCCGTTCGAACACAGCACGCTCAAGCTGCCCGGCGCGATCCGGCTGGCGCCGCACGCGCCTGAACCGGCCGCGCTGCCCCGGGATCGCATGCTGGTGCTGTACGACTCCGATCCGGACGAAATCACGGCCGTCCGGATGGCCGCCGACCTGCTGCGGCAGGGCTTCCGCGTTCAGGTCCTGAAGGGCGGCCTGCCGGACTGGCTGGCCGCCAACCTGCCGACGGAGACCAAGGAGGCGGTACGTCCGGCGCCCCCGCCGGCGGCCCCCGCCAAGGAACCCGCGGCCGCGAAGACGTAGGTGCTCATCTCCCTCGCCGCGGTGGCCTTCGGCCTGTGGATCGGCGTCCAAGCGCCGCCCGACGAGGCGATCGCTCTCGCCCGCTCGTTACAGGACCGTTACGGGACGGTGCGGGACTTCTCGGCGGAGTTCGTGCACTCGTATCGCGGCGGGGTGCTCCGGACGCAGACCGTCGAGCGCGGGACCGTGGTCATCAAGAAGCCCGGCCGGATGCGCTGGGAGTACACCTCGCCCGAGCGAAAGCTGTTCGTCTCGGACGGGCGGCGGATGTACGCGTACATTCCCGAAGACAAGCAGGTCACCGTCTCTCCGGTTCCGGAGGACGGCCACGCGTCCACCTCGGCACAGTTCCTCGCCGGACGCGGAAATCTCGTCCGAGACTTCGTCCCCGCGATCGAGACCGCGATGGACACCCCGGCCGACGGCGTGGCGCTCCGGCTGACGCCGCGGCAGCCCGAGGCCGAGTACGACTGGCTCGTGCTCGTGCTCGATCGGCGCACCCTGCAGATCCGCCAGCTCGTCACTGCCGACGCCCAGGGCGGCCGTTCGACGTTCGTCTTCTCGAAGCTCCGCGAGAACACGAACCCGCCAGACCGGACGTTCTCCTTCACGATCCCGCGGGGTGTCGATGTCATCACCACTGATCGGATCCGCTGAGCCGGCCGCACGGCATCGCGCCGCTCCTGCGCTGCGGTTGCTGGCGCTTGCGGCGGCGCTGGCGCTGGGCGGCTGCGCGACGTCGGGCGCCCTCAAGGCCGGGACGACGGCCGAACGGCAGCAGGACTGGGACAAGGCGGTCATCGAATACACCAAGGCCGTCCGCGAGGACCCCGAAGACAAGCTCGCCCGCCTGTCCCTCGATCGTGCGAAGCTGCGCGCGGCGGAGGAGCATTTCACGCGGGGCCGGCGGCTGGCGTCCCTGGGGAAGCTCGAGGAGGCGCTGGTCGAGCTGCAACTGGCCCAGCAGTTCTCCCCAGCGAGCACGGAAATCGACGATCTCGTCCGGGAAACGCGCAACCAGCTCCGCGCCAGGATCCCCGTCGTCCGCGAGGGCAAGACGCAGCTCCAGACGCTCATCGAGCGGACCCGAGACCTGCCTCCAGCCGGCCTCGACCTCACGCCCGATCTGAAGATGCCGGACACGCTGACCTTCCGGGACGCGAGTGCGCGCGACGTCTTCGTCGCGCTCGCGCGGTTCGCCGGCGTCAACGTGATCTTCGACCCCGGGTTCCGCGACGCGCAGGTCACGGTCGACCTGCGGAATACCGCATTCGAGCAGGCGCTGACGTCTCTGGCCGGGGCGACGAAGAACTTCTACCGGATTACCCCGCCGAAGACCGTCACGATCGTCCCCGACACGCCGGCGAAGCGCCGCGAGTACGAGGAAGAGGTCGTGCGGACGTTCTATCTGTCGAACGCCGACGTCAAGGAGACGATCGACCTGCTGCGCATCGTCATCGACGCGCGCAGGCTCGCGCCCGTCAGCGGCACGAACGCGATCACCATCAAGGACACGCCCGAGCGCGTGGCCGCCGCGTCCCGGATCGTCGCGGCCATCGACAAGGCGAAACCGGAGGTCTCCATCGACGTGGAGGTGCTGGAGGTCGATCGGACGCTGCTCCGGGAGTTCGGCCTGCAGATCGCCACTCCCGGCCAGCCCGGCATCTCGGGAGCGGTCGGCATCGAGGAATTGCCCACGCTGCGCGACCTGCAGAACCTGACGTCGTCCGACGTCTATCTGACCGGCTTCCCGGCCCTCTTCTACCGCCTGCTCAAGTCGGACGTCAGCTCTCGGGCACTGGCCAACCCCACGCTGCGCACGTCGGAAGGGGTGCCGGCCCAGGCCCGCTTCGGCGAGCGTGTGCCCGTGCCCAACACGACCTTCGCGCCGATCGCCACGGGCGGCGTGAACCAGCAGCCGATCGTCTCGTACACCTACGAGAACATCGGCGTGAACATCGACATCACGCCGCGCACCCATCACAACGACGAGGTTTCGCTGACGCTGAAGGTCGAGGTCAGCAGCATCTCCGGAACGGGCTACGGGGGGCTGCCCACCTTCGGCAACCGATCGGTCAACACCGTCATCCGGCTCCGAGACGGCGAGACAAGCGTGCTCGCCGGCCTCATCCGCGATGACGAACGGACGGTGCTCGAGGGCGTGCCCGGCTTGAGCGACATCCCGCTCATCGGACGGATGTTCGCGCGCAACAAGCTGGAGCGTCAGGAAACGGACATCATCCTGACGATGACGCCGCGCATCATCCGCGTGCTGGATCTGGAGGAGTCGGACCTGCGGCCGTTCAGGGTCGGCGGTGACACGGGCGGAGCCATCGAACTCCCGATGTCGCTGGACCCGAAGGAGGATCAGCCGGGCGTCACGCTCCCGAAACCCATCATCAAGCCGCCCGGCCGGTGAGTGCTACTCCATCCGCGCCACGTCGGCGCCAAGGGACGCCAGCCGCTCGAGGACGTGACCGTACCCCCGCTCGATCGTCTCGAGCGGACCCACGCGGCTCTCCCCATCGGCGGCCAGTGCGGCAGCCACCAGCGCCATGCCCGACCGCAGGTCCCTCCCGTCGAGGACGCGGGCCCTCAACCGCCGCGGCCCGGTGACGATGATGCGGTGCGGATCGCAGAGGAACAGCTGTGCCCCCATGCCGCTGAGTTGATCCAGCGCGAAGAGCCGCAGCTCGTACATCCAGTCGTGCAGCAGCGTGTCGCCGTCCGCCTGCGTGGCCAGCACGGTCACGAGACTGACGAGGTCCGACGGAAAGCCGGGCCAGAGTCCCGTGGTCACGCGACCGCCGCCGCGAAGGCTGGAGGCCGACACACGCAGGGCGTCTCCGGCGGGAGCGCACGCCACGTTGAACCGGCGCAGGACGCTGGTGATCACCTCGAGATGAGCCGGTTCCGCACCGCGGATGTCGATCTCGCCTCCGGTCACGGCCGCCACGACCGCCCACGTGCCCGCCTCGATGTAGTCGCCCTCGATGGCATGGGCCGCGCCCGAGAGCCGGCGAGCGCCCTCGATCCTGACTGTCGGTGATCCCTCCCCCGCCACCCCGGCCCCCATCCTGCGCAGGAAGCGGGCGAGTTCGACGACGTGCGGTTCGCACGCGGCATGCCGGATCTCGGTCATGCCCGGCGCGGCCGCCGCCGCCAGCATCGCCGTTTCGGTCCCGGTGACGGAAGCCTCCTCGAGATACAGCGACGCCGGCCGAAGGCCGGACTCGACGTCGAGGACGTGGCCGTCGCCGCCCGTCGAGCGTGCGCCGAACGCGGCCAGCGCGCCCAGATGGACGGCTGTCGTCCGGCGCGCCGGGAAGTCACCGCCGGGCTGCGCCAGATCCGCACGTCCCCGCCGTGCGAGCAGCGGGCCAAGCAGCAGAATCGACCCGCGGAGCCGGCCGACGAGACGCGGGTCTGGCGTGTCACGCCGCACCTCGGCGCACGTGACGCGGACCGTCGTGTCATCCAGCAGTTCGACCGTCCCGCCCAGGTCCCGCAGCAGGTCCATCATCACCTGGACGTCCCCAATCCTGGGCACGTTGCTCAGCGTGCAGGGCTGGTCGGTGAGCAGGCACGCCGCGAGCAGTGGCAGGGCCGCGTTCTTGTTCCCACCGACTTCGACCGTTCCGGCCAGGCGGTGCCCGCCCCGGATGAGCAGCGATGCCATTATTCGTCTCCGAAGTCGCCGATGTAGCGGATCTCCTCGCGCAGGTCCACGCCGAACGCGTCGCGCACACCCCGACGGCAGCGCTCGATGAGCGCTCTGACGTCTGACGCGCAGGCGCCTGGCTCCGCCACGATGAAGTTGGCGTGCACCGGCGACACGACGGCTCCGCCAACGCGGCTGCCCTTGAGGCCTGCCCGATCGATGAGGGCTCCCGCCGAGAACGGCATTCCGTCCGGAACCGGATCCAATCCGGGAATCGGATTCTGGAACACGCAGCCGGCGCTCGGGACGTCAAGCGGCTGCGTTCGCTTGCGGACGGCCAGCGACTCGCGCGCCCGCTCGCGGAGCGCATCGGGCGACAGGCCCGGCGTCAGGCAGAAGCGCGCGGCGATGACCACCTCGCCGGACGACTGCACGCGGCTGCGGTCGTAGCCGAAGCCCATGTCGTCGCGAGAGAGGCGGCGTTCCTCTCCGCCCGGCGTCAGCACGTCCACCGAATCGACCGTGTCGCCGATCAGCTGCCCCGCAAAGTGCGCGTTGCCGCAAATCGCGCCGCCGACCGTCCCCGGCGTGCCGGCCCACCGCTCGAGGCCCCCGAGACCGCGCGCGATGGTCCAGCGCACCAGCCCGTTCATCGTCACGCCCGACTCGGCCAGGACCCCCGCCGATCCGTCCGGCGAAACGGTCCGGAGCCGGATGCGCAACACCAGACCCGGCACGCCGCGGTCCGACACCAGGATGTTCGACCCGCCGCCCAGCACGACGACCGGAACGCCCAGGACGGCCGCCTCGCGGAAGGCCACCCGCAGGTCATCCCGCGTGTGCACCTCGACGGCGAGCGCCGCTGCTCCCCCGACACGGAACGTCGTCCAGGGCGCCAGCGGGACGTCGCTCCGCACGTTCGACGCCCCGAGTCGGTCGGTGAGCCGGGACGCGAGCTGATGCACCGCTTCCCCACCGCCCGCGCGGGCGGGTGCGGCGGTCGGAGAACCGGGCGCACCTCCGCAGGTCACCGCAGCGCCTCGATCAGCTTGCGGTGAATGTCACCGAACCCGCCGTTCGACATGGCCACGATGAGATCGCCTTCACGGCGTTCGGCGGCGACAGCATCGACGATGTCCTCGACGATCGGCACGTGCCGGGCCCGCTTGCCGCGCAGGCGGAGGGTCGCGACGAGGTCGTCGGGCGAAAGCCGTTCGGCTTCCGGCAGGTTCGAACGGTAGACGCCCGCGATGATCACTTCGTCGGCAGCGTCGAATGACGTCCCGAACGCGTCCTGGAAGACCCGCCGACACGAGGAGGCAGACCGGGGTTCGAAAATGGCCCAGATGCGCGCGGACGGGTTGGCGTGCCGCAGCGCGGCCAGTGTCTCGCGCACCGCG
Source organism: uncultured Vicinamibacterales bacterium (assembly GCA_964481395.1). Classification (GTDB taxonomy): domain Bacteria; phylum Acidobacteriota; class Vicinamibacteria; order Vicinamibacterales; family JAKQTR01; genus JBFMFH01. The sequence goes on along the minus strand of CAYZYG010000037.1, from coordinate 30,605 downwards.
GTGGGATGGTGGGCGAAATCGTCGTACACGGTCACGCCTCCCGCCCGCCCGACGACCTCCAGGCGCCGTCGGACACCGGCGAACTCGCGCAACCCGCAGCGCAGCATCTCGACGTCGACGCCCACCCGTGCCGCGACGGCCAGGGCGGCCAGGGTGTTCTTCACGTTGTGGGTCCCTGCCAGCGGTACCTCGAACGGACCGAGGCTCTCTCCGCGGCGCTGCACGCGAAATCGTGTGCCGACGGGCGTCGCCTCGATGTCGTACGCGCGCCAGTCCGATTCGCCGAGGCCGAAGGTTTCGACAGGCGCGTGCGCGATGTCGACGAGCGCCAGGGCGTCCGCGCTGTCTGCCCCGAGCACCAGCAGGCCGTTGCGTGGGACCAGATTGACGAAACGCCTGAAGGCCAGACGAACCGACGCCAGGTCCGGGTAGATATCGGCGTGATCGAACTCCATGTTGCCGACGACCGCGATGTCAGGCAGGTACTTCAGGAACTTCGCCGTCTTGTCGAAGAACGCGCTGTCGTACTCGTCCCCCTCGATCACGAAGTCGCGGCCGCCGCCGACGCGATAGCTCGACTCCCGGCCGCCGAGGTTCCCGACGACGCCACCGACCAGCACCGACGGGTCGAGACCGGCCCGGGTGAGCAGCCAGCCGGTCAGAGCAGCCGTGGTCGTCTTGCCGTGTGTGCCGGTGATGACGATGGAGCGCGCACCCCAAAGGCAGAACTCCCGGATGGCTTCGGGCATCGAGCAGTAGCGGATCTTCCGATCCAGGACGACTTCGACTTCCGGGTTGCCGCGTGACACGGCGTTGCCCACGACCACGAGGTCGATGTCGCTCGTGACATGCGCCGCGTCGTACCCCTGGAGGATGCCGATGCCTTCGGCCTCGAGGAAGGTGCTCATGGGCGGGTAGACGTGCTGGTCGGATCCGCGGACCCGGCAGCCCTTGTGCTTCAGGATGGCCGCCAGGGTGGCCATGCCCGTCCCGCAGATCCCGATGAAGTGCAGCGTCTTCACGGTTCCCTCACGACACGGCGTCCGGGCCGAGCAGCAGCGCCGGCGCTGGATCGGACACCAGCCGCGCCCGGACGCCGAGCGGCACGGTCAGTGACGGGCCTGTCGTGTGCCCCGCCGGGAATCCGAAAAGCACCGGCCCGCCGAAGCCCGTTGTCACGGCGGCGATCACGTCCCGCGCCCTGGGGCCACCGTCCGGCTCGTCGCACCCCGGCATCTCGCCGAACAGCAGGCCGCTGGCCCGGTCGAGGATGCCGGCCTGCCGAAGCTGCGTCAGGAGGCGCTCCAGGCGATAGGGACGTTCGTTGACGTCCTCGAGCAGGAGGATCGCCCCTTCCGGCGGGTCGAACGCGTACGGCGTTCCGAGCGAGGCGGCCAACTGCGTCAGATTGCCGCCGTGGAGCCACCCGTCGGCCTCGCCCCGGTGCAGGGTGTCCACGTCCGGCGACGTCAGCCGTCCTGGCGGGATCGTGCCGCCGAGCACACCAAGGAACGACGCCTTGTCGTACCGCGCTTCGCCGGCCGACAGCCGGCCGGCTACGCACGGGCCGTGAGCGCAGACCAGGCCGGCCCGCGTGCTGGCCCACGCGAGCAGCGCAGTGACGTCGCTGTAGCCGACGAGCCACTTCGGCGGCAGGCGTGCGAGGTCAGCGGCCACGCCTGGCAGGATCTGCGCGCTGCCGAACCCACCGCGTGCGGTCATCACCGCCGCGATGGTGGGATCGCGCCACGCATCCAGGAAGCTCCGCGCGCGCGAGTCCGCGCTCCCCGCCAGGTACCGCAGGCGGTGGAAGATCCGCTCGTCGTACACCGGCTCGAAACCGAGCCGCGAGAGTTCGGCCACGCCGGACTCGAAGTCCTCCCGCGCGAAGGGACTCGCTGGAGCCACGATGGCGACCCGGTCGCCGGGGCGGAGCGCCGGAGGCACGCGGCACGTCATCCCGGCCTCCTACGCACCGGCGGCCATCTCCGCCGCGATGGCCTGGTGCTCGTCACAGCCAACGACCTCCCGCCAGGTCCGCCGCGCATCGACACCGCTGCGGAGGCCGTACGCAGCCTTCGCCGCCGCATGACGGGCGATCGCACGCTCGACGCGGGCGTACGGCAGGGTGCCGTCCTCGACGGCATGCACGAGCGCCTCGAGCGTCGCGGCCTGGCGGTCGGGGTCGGGCTCGCACACCAGCACGGCATCGTGGCCGGCCGCAACGGCCCTGACCGCCGCGTCGGGAACAGGCCATCGATCGGCGGAGGCCTTCATGCACATGTCGTCGGTGAAGACGAGCCCCTGGAAACCGAGACGCTCGCGCAGTTCGCCCGTCGTGATGGCGGCCGACTGGCTTGCAGGCCATCGGTCGTCCAGCGCGGGCACGAACAGGTGCGAGGTCATGATCGCTGGCACGCCCGCCTCGATCGCGGCCCGGAACGGCACGTACTCCACGCGGCGCAATCTGTCCGGCGCGTGCTCGACGACCGGCAGGTCCACGTGGGAGTCGGCGAGGGTATCACCGTGCCCCGGAAAGTGCTTGCCGCAGGCGGCCACGCCTTCCGCCAGGAACGCCGGGATGAAGGCTGCGGCCAGCGCCGCCACCGATGCGGCATCGTCACTGAACGCCCGGTCACCGATGACGGTGTTCTTCGGGTTCGTCGCCACGTCGAGCACCGGCGCGAAGTCGAGTGTGATCCCGACCGCGCGCAGTTCACGGGCCAGCGCGCGCGCGAACCTGGCCGCGAGAGCCGGGTCGCCGCCTCGACCGAGCACGTGCGGGGCCGGCCACCGCGTGAACGGCTCGCGCAGCCTCGCCACCCGGCCGCCCTCCTGGTCGACCGCCACCCACAGCGGCGCCTCGGGCGAGAGCGCTGCGCACTCGACCGCGAGTTCCGCAACCTGCGCCGGTGCCTCGACGTTGCGTGCGAACAGCACGACGCCGCCGATGTCGAAGTCGCGGGCCAGCGATCGCAGTTCCGGCGGAACGCCGGTTCCCGCAAACCCGAACAGGACCGTCTGACCGATCTGCCGTCTCATCCCAGATGGCGACATGGAATCCCATTATAATGGCGCCGTGACGCTCGCCTCGTCGGCCCCGACCCGCATCGATCTCGCCGGCGGCACCATCGACATCTGGCCGCTCTACCTCTTTCACGACGGCGCACAGACCCTGAACGCCGCGATCAGCCTGCGCGCGCACGCCCGGCTCGAGGCCCGCCACGATGGCCGTGTCGTCATTCGCTCGACCGACACGGGCCGCGTGACGGAGGCCGATCACTGGTCGGAACTGGTCCGGCCCGGCGACATGAATCTGCTGGCGCGGCTGCTCGCGTACTTCCAGGCTGCCGGCGTGACGCTCACGACGCGAGCCGAGTCGCCGGCCGGTGCGGGCATCGCCGGATCGTCCGCGCTGAACGTCGCGGTGTGCGGGGCCATGGCCCGGTGGAAGGCGCTCGACCTGGACGCCGAGACCCTGCTGCAGATCGCGATGAACGTCGAGGCGCAGACGATTGCGTGCCCCACGGGCGTCCAGGACTACCGGCCGGCCCTGTACGGGGGCGTGTCGGCGGTCGAGCTGGGCGTCGCGGGCGTGCGCCGGGTACCGCTCCCGGTCGATCCTCGCGATCTCGAGCGGCGCCTCGTCCTCGCCTACACCGGTGCTCCCCGGAACTCGGGCACGAACAACTGGGAGATGGTCAAGCGGCACCTCGACGGCGACCGGGACGTCGTCGACGCGTTCGAGCGGATTCGCGACACCGCGGCCGCGATGCGACGCGCGTTCGAAGGTGGCGACTGGGACGAGGTCGGCCGCCAGATCGCAATCGAGTGGGAGAACCGCCGGCGCCTGGCGCCGGGCGTCACCACACCGCAGATCGACGCGCTCATCGCGCGGGCCTCGGCCGCCGGGGCGACCGCCGCCAAGGTCTGCGGGGCCGGCGGGGGCGGCTGTCTGTTCTGCTACGGCCCACCGGCAGCGCGCACGAACATCCGAGACGCGCTGCAGACAGGCGGCGCGCAGGTTCTGGATTTCCGCATCGAGACTGAAGGGCTTCGCTTCGACTGACGACGGGGGATCCCATGGACGCCGCTGCCGAGATCAAGCGCCTCTACTACAGCACATCGAAGACGACCATCCAGCGCGACCTCACGCGCGCCGTGACCCTGCTCAAGACGCTGGAGAGCGAGGATGAGCGCGAACAGGTGGCCGTCTACATGGACGGGCTGTCACAGATGCGATCGGAATGGGGTGTGCGGCCCAATCCGGCCCCTGCGAAGACGCGGGCCGGATCGGCCGCAAAGAAGGCGACGCGTCCCGGACGGCGCTGAGGCCGGGCGCGCGCCGACGCCCGGGCGCATGCCCGCGTCAGCGCTTCCGCGATTGCGCCGTCTGCATGATCTTCCTGGCCGCGATCCGAATCGGCTCCGGGATGTTGCGATCCGCCGAGAGCGTGCGGATGTCGCGGTCGACCAGTCGATTGACCATCCCCAGCGAGATCGCCACGGGCGTCTTCGGGTTGAAGACGAGGCCCTGCACGACCGCATAGTTCTTGATCCAGCTCCGGCTCGTGCCGATGACGCGGAGCGCGTCCTCGGAGATCGCCGGCATCTTCGCGAATCCCTCGACTTCCTGCTCGGTCAGCTTCGGACTGCTCAGCACGGCGAGTGCCACGAGCTTGGCGGGATCGCGGATCAGAATCGACCGTTCCTCGCGCGTCCCCCGCATCGCCACCTTGACCTTCTGCGTGGGATTGAGCCTCGACAGGCGCTGGATCGTCGCCATCCGCCGCTGCTCCGTCTCCTCCGGCGCCGCGGACTCACCCGGGTCGTTCGACTCCTCGTCGCCGGCTGTGTCGATCAGCGGAGCCTCCTCGCTCGTGTCGCCGCTCCCCTCGGGCTCCACCCCGCGTTCAGCGAAGAACGCCCGCAGGTCGTCTCCCACGTCGGCTCGTGCCAGGAATCGCTTCAGCGCTGACTGCGGAATCCGGCCGAGCGTCGTCTCCGCCGCCGCCCGGATGCCGGGGTCGCTGTCCCGAGTGAGCCACGTCAGGAGCGCCAGTTGCTCGTGCGCACGGGGAGCCAGCACGCCCTGGGCCGCAAGCAGGCGGATATCAGGCGCGACCTCGCCGCGCCGGAAACAGTCCAGCAGCGGCGTCCGGTAGGCTTCCATTACCGCTCGATGAACTCGGCGAGCGTGGCCGGCGTGATCGTCCTCGTCACGACCCGCCCGGACTCGCCGAAGGGACGGCCCCGCCGGCCGTTCCACGTGAGTTGCAGCGCGCCGGCGTTTCCGGCCTTCAGCGTCATCGACTCCCGACCGTCGAATGCCACCCGCTCGCCCCTGTCCAGGAGCCGCGACAGCACCTCGGACCCGTCGACGGTCAGCGAGACCCAGCACGGCTCGATCGCGACCATGGCGAGGGAGAGCGGGGCACTGGACGGCGGCGGCGCAGGCGGCTCGACCAGCGCCGGGGTGGTCGCCGCGGCGGCGGGCAGACCGAAACCGGCCGCGCCGGGCGCAGTGGTGGTGGCCGACGGCGGCTCGGCGGCGGTCCGCGGTTCCTGCTGAGGCCCTGCGCCGGGCACCGCCGACGGCGTCTCAGGAACGACCGAGGCCGGCCTGGTGTTGAAGTAGATCAGAATGGCCACGACAACGAGGACCGAAATGCCGACCAGTTGCAGCACCGTCACCGCCGCGCGCCGGCCGCTCTCGAACAACTGGGGATCATCACCCGTCCTGGCGCCGGTCCCGTCCTCGCCCGCCGCCGACTCCGGGAAGTCGTCGACGAACCGGGCGACGGTGGCCTCCGGGTCGAGTCCCACCTCTCGAGCGTAGGCGCGGACGAACGCGCGGGCGAAGATCCCGCCGGGCAGCTTGGACGGATCGTTCTGCTCCAGCGCCCCGAGCACCCGGGCGGAGATCTTCGTCGTCGCGGCAACCTGCTGCAGCGACATCCCCCGGCGTTCTCTGGCCTTGCGCAGGAACGTCCCGAAGTCGATCTCCGGCTCTTCAGCCATAAGTCCTATGTGTGCCCTTGCCGCTCGTACGAACGCCAACGGAGAGCATGTTAGGGAACGTCGGAACCGCTGTCAAACCGAATCATGCACCCGAGCCGCCCGGTGGCTGGTCGTCTTCGGCACCCGGCCCGTCGGCGGGCCGCTCGCTGCCTCGGAAAAGCTGAGACAGATCCGACATCCCCAGCGCCAGGTTCACGAGGCCAAGGCCGGAAACGGCGCCCCGCACGTACGGATCACTGGCAATCCGGCCCAGCCCTGGCCAGGCCTGGACGAAGTAGTTGCGCAGCCAGAGATCCGACCAGGGAACCACCAGCAGCGCCAGACCGACCTCGACGAAATACGCCACGTAGATCAGACGGACGACCGTCGTCATTCGCCGCTCCGCTCCTGGTCGTGCCGCCTCGGCGTGGCGCCCAGGCTGCTCAAGGCCGCGATCCGTTCATCGACGTCCCGGTACCCCGGAGATGCCGACTGCAACTCCATGAACACCGCCAGGGCTCGGCTCGCCTCACCCGTCTGGTGCAGCGTCGACGCCAGATCGTACAGCAAGGCGTCCCATGCGCCGGCGCTCGGGGCCGGCGCCTCGGCGGCCCGCTCCAGCCATTCGATCGTCTCCCGCAGGCGGCCGGCGTCGCGCGCCAGGCGCGCGAGCATCGCCGCCGCCCGGAACCGGAACGCCGGGTCCCGCGCGGCCTGTTCGAGGTAGCGCCGGGCTTCGTCCTGCCGCGCTTCGTTGTACGCCAGCGACGCCGCATCGAATGCCCGCGCGGCGTCCATCGTCCGCTCCTCGGCGCCGGATGCCTCTCGCAGATCCTGAAAGTAGTCCTCCAGGTCAGCCGGTTCCTGGGCGGGTTCCTGAAGCGGCGCTCCTCCCGCAGGGAGCACCGGCGCCAGCAGTCCGTTCAGCGCATCGCTCAGATCGATCTCGACGGCCTCGCGCTCCGAACCGTCGGCCGCGTCGCCTGCCGCGGCGCCAGGCTGGCAGGGTACGACGTCGTCCGGACCTTCCGGGGCTGTCAGGTCCAACTCCGCCGGCTCGACTCCTTCGGGCAGGAACCCGTCGGATGACGCAGCGTCCGCAGGCGGTTCGTCTTCGAGGCGGAAGATGAAGGCCGCGTCGCCGGCATCCGTGGTGTCGGCGGCCAGTCCGGTGTCGAGCACCGTCGCGAGGTCGAGTGCGCGGCTGACGGACATCTCCATGGCGTCGCCACCGACCAGCGAGGGCCCCAGGCCTGCGGTCGCCTCCTGCAGGCGTTCCGAGTGTGCCGCGACGTCCGGCCGCTTGGCGACCAGCAATTCGGCCAGCACTCGGGCTTCCGCGAAGCGTCCGGCCTTCAGCAGCCGGTCGGTCAGTTCGACCTGCGCGTGGTAGACGCCGTCCTCATCGGCAAGATCGTCGCAAATGTCAATCAGCAGCCTCAAGGCCTCGATCGGGTCGCGCGAGACCGCTGCCATGCGCTGGACGACGCCTCGAACGCCCATCAGGTCGCCCGACCGCCGTACGACGTTCACCACCGGTTCCAGGCAGGAGAACGCCGCGTCTCCGTCGAACTCGGCCAGTGCCAGGCACACCTGCGCAGCGGCATCGAGTGAGGAGCGATCGGCCTGGACGAGCCGCTCGACGGTCGCGCGGGCTTCCGCGGCATGTCCCGAACGGGCCAGCGCCTCGACTCGCAGCAGCGCGAGATCCGCAGGCTCGCTCGCGTCCGGCGCGGGCAGGGCCGCGAGCGCGTCTTCGACGCGGCCGCGCATGAGTTCGAGACGGGCGAGTTCGACACGGATTGCGGCGTCGCGCGGGTGCGCTGAGGCCGCCCGCGTAAGGCAGGCGGCCGCGGCCTCCGCGTGCCCTGCCGCGAGAATGGCACGCGCCACACGCCCGAACTGAGGCGCAGTGGCGGCCGCGCCGGCGGCCTCGTCCAGGGCACCCGATTCCAGCAGCGCGTCGACGAACCGGTCCCGTGTCGGCCCGTGGTCCGGTTCGAGTTCGAGCGCGTCGGCGAGCGCCCGTCGCGCCTCGTCGCGCCGACCGTGTTCGTGCAGCACGGACGCCGCCGCGCGCCACTGCTCCGCCGCCGCGGCCGCCTGTCCGAGATCGGCGAGGAGCCGGGCGGCGTCCATGTGGCCGGAGACATCGCCGGCATCAGCCGCGACCCGGCGGATCGCCGCATCCGCGGCGCCCTCGCGATCCCCGCGACGCAGTCGGGCCTGATAGAGCGCGGCGAGGTACACCCGCGCTTCGCCGGACAACCCCTGCTTCAGGGCCAGGTCGGCGCTCCGCGACAGGGCGGTGTCGTCGTCCGGCTTGATTTTGATGATCTTCTTGTAGAGCGCCGCGGCCCTGGGCAGGAACCCCTCGTGCACGAGACGTTCGGCGATGCGGGTGTACTGCGCCACCGCGCGATCGACCTGGCCGGCCCGCAGGTGGAGGTCGCCGAGGAGGTTGCCGGTCACGAGGTCGTGCGGGAACTCGTCGACGATCGCCGTGTACGCGGTGACGGCGGCGTCGAGGCGACCCTGGCGCAGCAGCTTCTCGGCACGTCGGAGGGCGTCGTTTCGGTCGATGGGCACGCGACTGTCAGCGCCGGACGGCCGGCGATTCCGTTGTCTCGATCGTATCAAAGAGAGACGGCGGCCGGAACGAGCGGCGATGGATCGGCGAGTACCCGAAGCGAGCCACGGCCGCCAGGTGCTCGGGCGTCGCATACCCCTTGTGCCGGTCGAAGCCGTACCGGGGGTCCGCGCGGTGGAAGGCCGTCATGCCGAGGTCCCGGTGGACCTTGGCCACGATGGACGCCGCGGCCACGGCCGCACAGCGGCGATCGCCGTGCACCACGCCGACCTGGGCCATGGGCAGGCCGGGAATCCTGAACGCGTCAACGATGACCAGATCGGGAAGCGGAACGAGCGCCATGACGGCGCGCCGCATGGCCTCGAGCGAGGCCCGGTGGATGTTGAGGCGATCGATGTCTGCCGGCCCGACCTCGGCGACCGCCCACGACCGGGCGCGGGCCCGGATCAGATCGCCGAGACGCGCGCGGCGCGCGGCGGACAGCAGTTTCGAATCGGCCACCCCGGGAACATGGCGGCCGGCGTCGAGCACGACCGCGGCTGCGACGACCGGCCCGGCCAGGCAGCCGCGTCCCACCTCATCGACGCCCGCAATGTACACGAATCCCATCCGGCGAAACGCGTTCTCCAGGGTGCGGCGGGCACCGGCACGCGGCATGGGCGGGGCGTCCTGATCGCTGTCGCTCAGTGGTTCGATCCGCAATCCCGGCCGCGATGACATGCGCGATCGACGGCCGCAGCGGCTCCCTCGCCACTGAGTCCCGAGGGCGCACACGCGTCGCCATCCTTGCGCATCGAGGGAATCAGGCGCGCCGCTTCGTCTCTTTCATGCGGGCGGCCTTGCCCTTGAGCTTCCGCAGGAAGTACAGCTTCGCGCGACGCACGCGGGCCGACCGGACCAGCTCGATCTTGTCGACGATGGGCGAGTGAAGCGGGAAGATTCGCTCGACGCCCTGGCCGAAGGACACTTTGCGGACCGTGAAGGTGGCCCGGGCGCCGCCCCGGTGCTGGCCAATCACGATGCCTTCGAACACCTGCACGCGTTCCTTGTCACCCTCGCGGACCTTGACGTGAACCCGGACGGTGTCACCCGTGCGGATCGCGGGCCGCTCGGCCAGTTGCCCCTTTTCGATCGCTTCAATCGCGCCCATGATCGGCTCCCTTCTCGTTCCTCAACGCGCGCAGGATCTCGCGCTCCTCGTCATCCAGATCGGCGGTCTCCAGCAGGTCGGGCCGACGCGCCAGTGTCCGGTGGACCGCCTGCCGCTTCCGCCATCGGCGGATTGCGGCGTGGTGCCCGGACACGAGCACGTCCGGCACGCGCAACCCGCGAAACTCTGCCGGCCTCGTGTAGTGCGGGTAATCGAGCAACCCGCGGCTGAACGAATCCGCCTCTACCGACTGTTCGTCACCGACGGCTCCCGGCAGGAGCCGCGTGACGGCATCGACGACGACCAGCGCCGCGAGCTCGCCGCCCGACAGCACGTAGTCCCCGATCGACCATTCCTCGGTCACGGAGAGGTCGCGGACACGCTCGTCCACACCCTCGTACCGCCCGCACAGCACCACGACGTGCCGCAGACCCGCCACGCGCCTCGCCTCAGCCTGATCGAAACGCCGCCCCTGGGGGGAGGTCAGCACGACCAGATCGGGACGGCCGCACTCGGCCTCAATCGCCTCGACCGCCCGGACGAGCGGCTCGGGCTTGAACACCATGCCCGGACCGCCTCCGAAGGCCACGTCGTCAACCGACCGGTGGCGATCGGTCGTGAAGTCGCGCAGGTCGCGAACCTGCACGGTCACGAGCCCCCGCTCGATCGCGCGCCCCACGATCCCGTCGTCGAGCGGCCCGGCGAAGAAGCGCGGAAAGATGGTGACGAGGTCGAATCTCACCGCCGTCGGCCGCGGCGCGCCATGCCCTTCCGGCTGCCGACGTTGAGATCCAGCAGCCCCTCAGGCGCGTCGATGACAATCTCCCGCCCGGCCGTATCGACATGCCGGCATATCGCCTCGGCGAACGGGATCAACCGCTCCTCTCCTTCCGGCCCGTCGACCACCAGGCGGCAGGCCGTGCCGGTTCCCTCGATCCGCCGGACCACCCCGACCTCGGATCCATCGTGCGTCCGCACGCGGCACCCCACCAGGTCGTGGTGGTAGTGAGCGCCGTCCGGCAGCGGCATCAACTCGTCGGCGCGAATCCGCAACTCCCGGCCCGCCAGGCGTTCGGCGTCGGTCATCGTCTCGACGCCGGCGAGGCCGACGACCGGCCGCCCCCGCTGGAAGAACACCGACTCGACGGTGACGGACACGACGCGGGGGCCGTCCAGCATGAAGAACGCCCGCCCCGGCTGGAACCGCTCCTGCGCGAAGTCGGTGTCGAGATTCAGGATGACCTCTCCCCGGCGCCCGTGCGTCCTCGCGATGCGGGCCACCAGGATCAGATCGTCCCAGCGCGGCGCGTCCATCTACCGGCGGCCGTGCTCGTCGCGGAACTCGACCGCGGCCCGCACGCCCTCGGACTCGGCCGTGACCGCCACCAGGGTGCGGATGGCGGACGCCGTCCGTCCCTGCCGGCCGATGACCCGCCCCAGGTCGTGCTCGCCGACGAACACCTCGATCAGCGTGCTGCCGCGATGCGGCGTCTCGGTGACTTTGACCTCTTCGGGCCGGTCCACGAGCGCCTTGATCACGATCTCGGCGACGTCACGCGCGCGGCTCACTGTGCGGCCGGGGACGACTCGGCTGCGGCCTCGGCAGCCGGTTCCTTGAACTTCTTGAGCAGACTCCTGACGGTCGCACTGGGCTGCGCGCCCGCCTGGAGCCAGTGGCCCACGCGCTCCCGGTCGATCTTCAGGATCGACGGCTTCGCCTTCGGGTCGTAGTAGCCGAGGGTCTCGGTCACGCGGCTGTCGCGGGCCGTACGGGACTCGGCCACCACCACGCGGTAGGACGGGCGGTTCTTGGCGCCGGTCCGGGTCAGACGAATCACTAGCATATTGCTCCTTCTCAGGAGGGGCTTCGGCCCCGTCCCACTCAGGCCCGCAGGCCCCGTCCTCTCATGAGTCCCATGGCCTGGCGCATGCGGGCCCGCTTGCCGCCGCCCATCCCGCCGACCATCTTCAGCATCTTCCGCATCTGCATGAACTGCCGCAGCAGTCGATTCACGTCCTCGACGGAAGTCCCGCTCCCGCGGGCGATGCGCCGTCTCCGGCCGCCGTCGATGACCTTGTAGTTGCGGCGCTCGCCCGGCGTCATCGACGAGATGATCGCCTCCACCTGCGTGAGCTGCCGCTCATCGGGCCCCTGGTCGCCGAGCTGCTTCAGGTTGCCCAGCCCGGGAATCATCCCCAGCACCTGCTCGATCGGCCCCATCTTGCGCAGCGTGCGCAGCTGCTGGCGGAAATCCTCCAGCGTGAAGTCCTCGCCGCGCAGCTTCTGCTCGAGACGCTCGGCGTCTTCCCGGTCGATGGCCTGCTCGGCGCGCTCGATGAGCGACAGGACGTCGCCCATGCCGAGAATCCGAGACACGAGGCGATCGGCCTGGAAGGGCTCGAAGTCCTCGAAGCGCTCGCCGACGCCGACGAAGGCCAGCGGCACGCCGACGACCGCCGCCACCGAGAGCGCGGCGCCGCCCCTCGCATCGCCGTCCAGCTTCGTCAGCACGACGCCCGTGACGCCGATCTGGCGGTTGAACTCGCCCGCGCTCTTGATCGCGTCCTGGCCGGTCATCGAGTCGGCGACGTATAGCAGGTCGGTCGGCTCGACCGCTTCGCGGATGGCCTTCAGTTCCGCCATCAGCGCGTCGTCGATGTGCAGGCGGCCGGCCGTGTCGACAATCACGACGTTGAAGCCCGTGTTCCGGGCGTCGACCAGCGCGCCCTCGGCGCGGCGCACGGGATCCCGTTCCCCCGCCGGGTCGAACACGCGCAGGTCGGCCTGCCGACCGAGCACGTTGAGCTGCTCGATGGCCGCCGGCCGCCGGACGTCGGTCGACACGAGCAGCGGATGCTGCCCCTGCCGCACGAGCCATCGGGCCAGCTTCGCCGACGACGTCGTCTTGCCCGACCCCTGGAGCCCCAGGAGCAGCACCACGCGAGGCGATCCCGACGCGGGTCTCAGCCCTCCGGGCTCGCTGCCGAACAGCGCGATGAGTTCGTCGCGCACGATGCGCACGACCTGCTGCGCCGGCGTGAGGCTCCGGAGCACGTCCTGCCCGACCGCCCGCGCCCGGACGCGCTCAACGAAGGCCTTGACGACCTTGAAGTTGACGTCGGCCTCGAGCAGCGCCATCCGGATCTCGCGCAGCGCCGCGTCGACGGCGGACTCGGACAGCCTCGCCTCGCCGCGAAGCGTGCGGAAGACGTCCTGGAGCCTGGTGCTGAGCGAATCGAACATGGGTCACGCGTGGCACCGCCCTCGGCGCGGAAACGCAGTGGCAGTGCAAACCCTTATCGTAGCGTCAGTTGGACGGGGGTGTCAACGCGCGGAACGCCCGCCCGGCTTTCGACCGGCCCGCGACGCCGCCGCACCGCCCGCACCCTACACGGTGGTCAGGCGATGGCCGAGCTTCTCCTTCTTCGTCTTGAGGTAGCGCCTCGAGGTCTCGGACGGCGGGATCTCGAGCGCGAGCGTCTCCGACACGCTGAGCCCGTAGCCTTCCAGCCCGACGAACTTCCGCGGGTTGTTGGTCAGCAACCGCATCGAGACGACGCCCAGGTGGCGGAGGATCTGGGCGCCGATGCCGTAGTCGCGCTGGTCGGCCTTGAACCCCAGCGTCTCGTTGGCTTCCACCGTATCGAGTCCCTGATCCTGCAAGGCGTACGCCCGGATCTTGTTGCCCATCCCGATGCCCCGCCCTTCCTGGTTCAGGTAGAGCAGGACGCCCCGGCCTTCCATCGAGATCCGGCGCAGGGCCACCTCGAGCTGATCGCCGCAGTCGCAGCGCGCCGAGTGGAACACGTCGCCGGTGAGGCATCGCGAGTGCACGCGCACCAGCACGTTCCGGCCGTCGCTCACGTCGCCGCACACCAGCGCGACGTGTGTCTCGCGATCCAGCAGCCCTTCGTACGCGTACACCCGGAACGGACCGTAGCGCGTCGGCAGATCCGCCTCGGCCACGCGGCGGACCAGCCCTTCGGTCCGCATGCGGTACTTGATCAGATCCGCGATCGTGATCATCAGGAGGCGATGGCGCTTCGCGAACCGCGCAAGCTGCGGCACACGGGCCATCGTGCCGTCCGGGTTCATGATCTCGCAGATCACGCCCGCGGGGTACAGCCCGGCCATCCGTGCCAGGTCGATGGCGGCTTCGGTCTGCCCCGCGCGCACCAGCACGCCGCCTTCGCGGGCGCGGAGCGGGAACATGTGCCCGGGCCGGGTCAGATCGGCCGGCTTCGTGGCGGGGTCGATTGCCGCCCTGACCGTGGCCGCCCGGTCCGCGGCGGAAATGCCGGTGCTCGTGTCGTGGCGCGACTCGATCGACACGCAGAACGCCGTCTCGAAGCGGGCGGTGTTCTGGGTGACCATCAGCGGGATGTCGAGTTCGTCGAGGCGCTCGCCCGTCATCGACATGCAGATCAGCCCGCGGCCGTGCTTCGCCATGAAGTTGATCACCTCAGGCGTGACCGCGGACGCGGCGATGGTAAGGTCGCCTTCGTTCTCCCGATCTTCGTCGTCGACGACGATGATCATCTCACCGCGCCGGATGGCCTCGACCGCGTCCTCGATCGGTGCGAACACCGACGACGCGCGCGTGCGCGCGCCCTTCGCGATGGAGAGGTGCGGCTTGCGGGCGCTCATGACGGCACCGTCAGGCTCTGGCCCCCCGGGAGCCGGATGCCGGCCAGTTCGGCCACCCGCACGACGTACTTCCCGATCACATCCACCTCGAGGTTGACCGGGTCGCCCGTGCGGCTCGCCCGCAGGTTCGTATGTTCCCAGGTGTAGGGAATGATCTGCACCTCGAAGTCGCGATCGTGCAGGTGGGCCACCGTCAGGCTGATCCCGTCGACCGCGACCGAGCCCTTCGGGATGAAGTACGCCGCGACTCCGGGGGTGAAGGCCACGCGGATCCAGTAGAACTCGCCATCCGGCCGGATCTCGGTCAGCGTTCCTGTGAGGTCGACGTGCCCGAGGACGAAGTGCCCGCCCATGTGACCGTCGGGCCTCATCGGGCGTTCGAGATTCACCAGTGTGCCCGTCTTGAAAGTCCCGAGCGTCGTCACGCGGGCCGTCTCGGGCCCGATCTCCGTGTCGAACCCGTCGGCGGTTGCCCCGACGACGGTCAGGCAGACGCCGTTCACGGCCACGCTGTCTCCGTTCCGGAGGTCGGGGCCGAGGTCCGTGGCGATGCCGAGCCGGTAGCCGCCCTCGATGGGCGTGAGCGCCGACACCGTGCCAGTCCGTTCAATCAGTCCAGTAAACATCGCGTTGAATGATGACGTCCGGCCCGCAAACCTCCACGCGCGCGGGCCCGGGGGCCGCAAGACCGGGCCAGCCCACCCATGGTACTCCGTGCGGCCCCACGACGCGAGGGGCCACGATCAGGCGCACTTCGTCCACCAGCCGTTCGGCCGCCGCGACCGCTTGAAGCGTCGGGCCGCCCTCGAGCAGCAGGAACTGGATCCCATGATCGGCGGTGAGACGCTCGAGCGCTGGCGCCAGGCGACCGTCCGGCATCGCCAGGATCGTCGCCCCTGCCTGTTCGAGCGTCCGGTGTCGGGCTCGCCAGTCCGCGTCCCCGGACTCGGCCGACACGACAAGCACCGGTCCCTGCTCGAGCGTGCCGAGCAGCCTGGCGCGCGGAGACGTCCGCAATCGCCGGTCGAACACGACCCGCACCAGCGGCCGCGATCTGTACACCTCGCGCGCCGTCAGCCGCGGATCGTCGGTCGCCACGGTACCGGCCCCGACGGCCACGGCATCCACCTCGGCACGCAGCGCCTGGGACCGGCGGTTCGCCGGAGCGGAGGAAATCGGCAGGGGGCGCCCGCCTTCACCCGCGACCCGTCCGTCGAGACTGACCGCCGCTTTGGCGAGCACGTACGGACGCCCGCGACGGATGGCCGAGAAAAAGGGACGGTTCAGACGCAGCGCCGCCTCCCGCCCGATCCCCACGTCGACGCGCACGCCCGCGGCCCGCAGCCGCGCGAATCCGCCGCCCCCCACGCGCGGGTTGGGATCGCCGACGGACGCCACCACCCGGCTGATGCCCGAGGCCAGGATCCGATCCGTGCAGGGCGGAGTGCGGCCGACGTGGCAGCAGGGCTCGAGCGTGCAGTAGAGCGTGGCGCCGCGGGCGGCGGAGCCCGCCTCGATCAGGGCATGCACCTCGGCGTGGGGCTCCCCGGCACGGGCGTGATAGCCGCGCCCGACGACGGTACCGTCCGGCGTCACGATCACGGCACCGACCATCGGGTTCGGGGTGGTCTGACCGCGCGCACGCGCCGCCAAGGCCAGCGCGCACCCGATGTACTCGTCGTCGCTCAGCAACGCGTTACCCGGCCGGGTCGAACAGCGCGTCCACGTACTCGTGCGCGGAAAACGGCACGAGATCGTCGATGCCCTCCCCGACGCCGATGTAGCGGATCGGCAGCTTCAGGTCGTGCGCGATCGCCACGGCCACCCCGCCCTTGGCCGTGCCGTCCAGCTTCGCCAGCACGATCCCCGTGACGCCGGCGGCCCCCAGGAACTCGCGGGCCTGCACGAGCCCGTTCTGCCCGACGGTCGCATCGAGCACGAGGAGGACCTCATGCGGAGCGCCGGTGACCTCACGCGCGGCGATGCGCCGGATCTTCTGCAGCTCCTGCATGAGGTTCGTCTTCGTATGCAGCCGGCCCGCCGTGTCGACGATGATGGGATTCCTGCCGCGCGCGCGCCCGGCCGCAAGAGCGTCGAAGACGACCGCCGCCGGATCGGCGCCGTCCCGCGCGCGCACGATGTCGACGCCGGCGCGTCCAGCCCAGACCTCGAGTTGCTCGACAGCCGCGGCCCTGAACGTGTCGGCGGCGCACACCAGCGGCGGTTGTCCCGACGCCTTGTAGAGATTGGCCAGCTTCGCGACAGTGGTCGTCTTGCCCGTCCCGTTGACGCCGACCACGAGAATCACGCTCGGGCTGCCGGCCGCTATGGGACCCGCGTCGGCCGCAGACAGGACCGCGAGCAGCTCGTCCCGGACCAGCTCGCGGAGCGACTCACCCCGCCTGGCCCGGCTCCGGACGCCCGACACGATACGGTCCGCCGCCTCGACGCCCACATCCGCGCCGATGAGCAGCTCCTCGAGCGCCTCTGCCGTCTCGAGATCGACCGGCTCGTGTCGGCGCTCGGCGGCATCGGCCCGGTCGGCAATGCGGTCGAACCGGCCGAATACCTGCTGGGCCGTGCGGCGCAGCCCCTCTCGAACGCGCCCGAAGAACCCCATCCGTGGAATTGTATCACCCGGATTCGACTTCCCCCTTCTGGGGCCGCAGCATGAGATCGGCGACAGCGGCGGCCGGGTCCTTGCGCCCGGCGAGCAGTTCGGCCATCTGGGCCGCGATGGGTAACTCGATGCCATGACGCCGGCCGAGACTGAGGGCCGCCTCGGTGGTGCGCACGCCTTCGGCCACGTTCTTCATGCCCGCCAGAATCTCGTTCAGACGTCGACCGCGAGCCAGCTCCATGCCGACGTGGCGGTTCCGGCTGTACGGACCGGTGCAGGTGAGCACGAGATCACCGAGACCCGTCAGTCCGGCCAGCGTGTCGCGCCGGCCGCCCGCGGCCACGGCCAGCCGCGAGATTTCGGCCAGCCCGCGGGTGATGAGCGCCGCCAGCGCATTGTGGCCGAGACCGAACCCGTCGACCACGCCCGCCGCGATCGCAATGATGTTCTTCAACGCGCCGCCGATTTCGACGCCAGCCACGTCCGGCGTCGAATAGAGTCTGAAGAACTTGCCGCGGAACTCCTCCTGCACGCGCTCGGCCGCCCCTGGATGGACCGACGCGACGGAGACGGCGGTCGCTCTCTCCTGGGCAACTTCGACGGCAAAACTCGGCCCGGACAGCACGGTGATGGCGTGGCTGACATCGACCTCCTCCCCCAGCACCTGCGACATCCGCATGAGGGTGTGCTGCTCCAGTCCCTTGGCGGCGCTCACCAGCGTCGCACCGGGCGCCAGCAGGCCGGCCGCCTGCCGCGCGACCCCACGCAGCGCGTGTGATGGCACGGCCAGGACCACGAACGCCGCCCCGGCGAGGGCCGCCCCCAGATCCATCGTCGCCGTCACCGAGGGCGGCAACGACACATCGGGCAGGTAGACGGCATTCGCGCGGCGGGTCTGCATGTCGTCGACAATCGGGGCCTCGATCGACCACACCCGCACCTGATGGCCGATGCGACCGAGGTGGACGGCCAGCGCGGTTCCCCAACTGCCGGCACCGAGAACGGCTATGTCAGACGGCACGCCACGGCTCCTCTCACTTCAGCGACGATTCCAGCGTCCTGCCCTTCCGGCTGAGGCGCCGCTCCGTCCCAGCCGCTAGTCGGGCCAGATTCGCTCGATGCCGGACGAGGATCAGCACGCCGGCCACGATGCCAGCGGTCACGGTCTCACGCGGACTGCCGAGCGCCGCGGCGGCAGGGGCCAGCGTCAGTCCGGCCAGCACCGAGCCGGCCGACACGTACCGCGTCGCCGCGACCACAATCGCAAAGGCCCCGGCGGCCACGAGCGTCGCGGCCGGCGCGAGGACAGCGAAGGCGCCGCACGCGGTCGACACGCCCTTCCCACCGCGAAAGCGCAGCCAGCACGGGTAGACGTGCCCCACGACCGTGGTGAGACCCACCGCGGCGGTCACGCCGGTGGATGCCCCGAGCGCCCTGGCCAGCACGACGGGCACGGCCCCTTTCACGGCGTCGAGGGCGAAGGCCAGAGCGGCCGCGCCGGGCCCTGACACCCGGAAGAGGTTCGTGGCGCCGACGTTGCCACTGCCCACACGACGCAGGTCGGGCGTTCCCGTGCGGCGGCCGACCAGCCAGGAGTACGGCACCGATCCGATCAGGTATCCCGATACCAGGAACAGGAGCGTCAGGGGCACGTGAGTGGGATCCTCGCCAGCGCCTCGTATCTCGGGCCGTGAGGACCGAGGTGGCTACGATACAGGGTAACGTGTTCGACCCGGCACCGTCCCGCCGCGGCCGGAGCGGCACCCGACGCCAGCCCGCGCAGGTCCGCGAACACGGGCTGCTTGAGGCGCGCAATCGTCACATGCGCCCGGAGCGGCCGGCGTTCGACCGGTACGTCAGCCGTCGTCAGCCGCTCCGCCAGCTCGCGGTGAACGGCGTCCATCGCGGACGCCCCGGGTTCGATGCCGATCCACACCACACGGGGAGGCCCCTGAGGCGGAAACACACCCGCACGGCCCAGTCCCATCTCGAACGCGGGAGCCGCCAGCGGCGGGGCCAGCCGTTGGATGAGGTCACGGGCGCGCACGTCCTCGATCTCGCCCAGGAAGTGCAGCGTGACGTGGAGGTTCTCGGGTTCGACCCACGTGACGGCTCTCGCCTGGCGAATCGCCGCGGCGCTCCTGATGCGGTCGGCCATCCGGCCGGCCGACTGGCGAAGCGGCTCGTCCAGGTCGACGGCCAGGAACAGCCTCATCACCGGTCTCCGGCCTGGCCTCCAGGCACGAATGCGCCGCCGGGGCCCTGCCCGGTCAGGATGCGCCTGGCGAGGTCCAGTCCCATCTGGGCGCCGAACAAGCGGACACGCGTGCGGGTGCCGGGGAATCGGAACGTCCGCACGATCCGCGCCTCGCGGGTCGTGGCCGCGATGCAGGTCGTGCCGACCGGCTTCGCCTCCGACCCGCCTGTCGGACCGGCGATGCCGGTGATCCCCACCCCCACATCCGCCCCAGCCCTCAGGCGGACGCCGTCTGCCATGGCCGTGGCGACGTCCTCGCTGACGGCGCCCTGCGCGTCGATGAGCGCCGGGGGCACGCCGAGTTCCCGGATCTTGGCCGCGTTGCTGTAGGTCACCACGTTGAAGACCACGTAGTCGGAACTGCCCGGCACATCGGTCAGCCGTGACGACAGGAGGCCGCCCGTGCAGGACTCCGCGACGGCAATCGTCCACCCGCGCTCGCGGAGCAGATCGCCGACGACCTGCTCGAGTGGCCGACCATCCACGCTCACGACGTCGCCGCCGAAGGCCCGGCGCAGATCCGCGATCGCGCGCTCGAGCCGGGTCTCCGCCGCCTCGGCCCTGGCCGCGCGGACCGAGAGATGCAGGTCGACCTGCGCCGGCGCCGTCAGGATGGTCGTTGCGACGGGAGGGCTCTCGCGCGTCCATGGCAGATAGATGGGCGATGCCGTCTCGTCGACGTCGGACTCGGTCCTCCCGCAAATCCTGAGCACCCGACGGTAGAGCCGCTCCCCTCCGGTGGCCGGCGCGAGACGCTCGCCCACCACCGCGTCGAACATGGGCTTCAGTTCGCTCGGCGGGCCCGGCAGCATCACGATCCGCCGCCCGCCGTGTTCGAGCCACAGGCCCGGAGCCGTCCCGGACGGATTCGCGATCACGGCAGCACCGCGCGGCACCAGGGCCTGGCGGCGGTTAATCTCGGGCATCCGCGCACCGCGCCTTGCGAACCGCTGCCGAATCCCGTCGAGCACGCCTGCGTCTTCGTCCAGAGGTCGGCCCAACACCCCCGCGACGGCTTCTCTGGTCACGTCGTCCTCGGTGGGCCCGAGGCCGCCGCACAGCACGACGAGGTCGGCGTGTGCGAGGGCGCACCGCAGCGCCGCCGCCAGGTCATCGGGGCGATCGCCGACGATCGCCTTGCTCGTCACCTCGATGCCGATGTCGTTCAGGCGCTCCGTGATGAAGAGCGAGTTCGTGTCCTGTCGAGGCGGCACCAGCAGCTCGCTGCCGACGGCGATGATCGCGGCGCGGGTCATGCGAACCAACCGGGGCGCAGCCACAGGAGGGCCTGCACCACGACGTTCGCGTACACGCCTGCTGCCACGTCATCCGCCATGATGCCCCAGCCACCGCCGAGGCGCTCCAGCCGACCGGCCGGGTACGGCTTCGCAATGTCCATCACCCGAAACGCCAGGAATGCCGCCAGCACGGCGGGCCAGGTGAGCGGGACCAGGAACATCGAAATCAGCATCCCGACGACTTCATCGATGACGACGGGGCCGGGATCGTCACAGGCCAGCAGGTGCTCGGCTGCCGATGCGCTCCAGACGCCGGCGGCGAACAGCAGCATGACGGCGACGGCTTCGATCCACGCCCACCCCGTCAGCCGCAGGAGCACGAGCAACGGGATCGCGGCCAGCGAACCGGCCGTCCCGGGAGCCACCGGGGAGTAGCCGGCGCCGAAGAAGGTCGCGCACACCAGGGACAGCCGAGCGGTGAGGCCGGACGTCGTCATGCGGAGAGATGGGCAGGCTTCGCCATCACCACGCGGGTGCCGGCCAGCCGATCGTGGAGCGCGCGGCCGTCGCCGACGAGCGCCGGGAGAAAGCCGAGCCCGGCCGTCAGGACGGACGACAGGATGACGATCGCCCGATAGAGCGACCGGCCGAGATCGAGGGTGGCCAGATCGGCCGTGACCACCTCAATGCCCACGAGCATCTTGCCGAGCGTCTGCCCGAACACGCCCGTAAACAGCACGAGATAGCCGCCGTTCAGGATGGCGAAGAAGGCGGCCATCGGCAGCGGCGGCAGCGCGGTCAACTGGGAGACGGAGAGCTCGCACATCCGCAGCGTGAAATACAGGACGGTGGCGTCGATCGCGGCCACCAGCGCGACGTCCGTGCCGGCCGCGGCCAGACGCCGCGACGCTGGCGCGGGGACCGCTCCTGACGCGGCTGCCCGCACGTGCTCGCCGTTGACCTGGGCCTCCTGGGCGACGGCTTCGGGCTCCAACGGCGCGGGCTCGGCCGCCGGCTCGAGGCCGAGGTCGTACGCATCAACCTCCGGATGCGCCGAACGGTGGCGGACGCGCGCAGGCGTGGGTGTCGACTTGCGCACGGCCAGCGGTGGACGCGGCGGCGGCAGGTGCGGGCTCTCGAAGTCGGCGTCGGGGAAGAGCGGGAGATCGAGCGGACCGCTGTCCGGAATGCGCGAGAGCGGCTGCTCGAGTCCCTCCCCCGGCGTGGACTGGGGCCGGTCGTGTCGCACCCGAGGGGACGCCGGTGTCCGCCGGCCCGGGCTGGCGCCTCGCACCACCGGCTCCACCGGCGCGGCCGGCTCCTGACTCGTCGTGAGATCGGCCAGCGAGAACTCGTAGCCGCAGTGGCGGCACCGGGTGCCGGTATCCAGGCCGAGATAATGGCACTTCGGGCACTTCACCGGCGACCGCCGTTCGGGAGCGCCGGGCCACCGGGCGCCGGCGGCACCAGGCCCGCCGCTTCGAGGAGCGCCCGCTGAATCTCCGCGCGCAATCGCTCGGCCTCCGGTGCCAGCGGATCGGCGGGAGGGATCGTCGCCAGGGCTGCGAGCGCGTCTCGCAGGTGGCCGGTGGCAAAGAGCGTGCGCGCCCGGCCCATGGTGATCTCTGCCGCGCGGGGCAGCGGCAGCGGATCGGCAGGAACGATGGCCGACGTCTCCTGTGGGGCCCCCGCGAAGTTCATCTCGACGAGTGGACGCAGCAGGTCCTGTGATGCCGCAAACCCGACGACGACCGCGACCAGCACCACCAGCCCGAGAATCGGGAGCGCCCGGATGGGCACGGCTGGACGCCGCGTCGAGGCGGACGGGTCGATGGCCCTGGGCGCGCGCGTCGCGCGGGTCCCCGGTGCCGGCTGCTCCTGGCTGGCCGCCGCCAGGCGCCGGAGCCGGTCGAGATACCCGAGGACGTCTTCCTGCGAAGCGCCCTGCTCCGCCGCTGAGGCGAGCAGCTCGCGCGCGCGGGACTGGTCACCGTCACGGAACGCCGCGACGCCAGCGTGGAGCAGCTCGTCAGACCGTCGCTGGCGCTCCGCGCTCGCGCTGCGGGCACGCTCGATGTACGCGCGGGCCCGGGCATGCCCGCGATCGAGGAACAGCACGCGCCCCCAGACGTTGATCGCCTCGTCGTAACGACTCTCGAAATAGTGCTCGAGGCCGCGGAGCAGCAGTTCGTCGATCTTGGCGTCGCGCTCGTCGACCTCCGAACGATCGGGCGTCGGCGTGCCGGCGCCTGTCTGTGATGCGTCAACCATCAGCGTCGTGAGCGGTCGGGCGATTATCGGACAAAGGTCCGGGAGAGGTCAAACGACAGGCGACAGGCGACAGGCGACAGGCGACGGGCGACGGGCGACGGGCGACAGGCGACGGGCGACAGGGGAAGAGCGGGGATCGGGGATCGGGGATCAGGGATCAGGGATCCCGGGCCGGGCCGCGGGCGATCGGGACACGCGCCCGGCTATTCGTTGTCGTCGTCGCGTTCGCTTTGACGCGCGGGGGCGATGCCCAGGCCGCGCATCTTGCGATAGAGGTTGCTGCGTTCCACCCCCAGCGCCTCGGCGCTGCGGGAGATGTTGCCTTGGTGGCGAGCCAGCGCCTCGAGAATGAACGCGCGCTCGAACGCCTCGCGGGCATCCGCGAGGGTCTGCGGCGGCGGCGTCGCCGCCGTCTCGGGCGCCCGCACGCCGCCGTCGAGGAAGGCGAGGTCCCGGCTGGTCACGACCTCGCCCGGCACCATGATCATGAGGCGTTCGATCACGTTCCGCAATTCCCGCACGTTGCCGGGCCACGGGTACTGGCCGAGCACGAGGGTCGCCGATTCGTCGAAGGCCTTCACGCGCCGCCCGTACTCGCGGGCGAACACCCTCGCGAAGTGTTCCGCGAGCAGCGGGATGTCCTCGCGGCGGTCCCGCAGCGGCGGCACGAAAATCGGGATCACGTTGAGGCGGAAGTACAGGTCTTCACGGAATCGTCCCCCTCTGATTTCCGCGACGAGGTCCTTGTTGGTCGCCGCCAGCACGCGGGTATCGACACGCACGCGCTGGGCGCCGCCGACGGGCTCGACGACCTGTTCCTGGAGCGCGCGCAGGACCTTGGCCTGCGTCTTCAGACTCATGTCCCCGATCTCGTCGAGAAAGAGGGTCCCGCCGTCGGCCAGCTCGAACTTGCCGCGGCGATCCGCGATGGCGCCGGTGAACGCTCCACGCACGTGGCCGAAGAGTTCCGACTCGATGAGTTCCTCGGGAATCGCCGCGCAGTTGACCTCGACGAAGGGCCCGGCGCGGCGGCGGCTCAGCGCGTGGATCGTGCGGGCCACCAGTTCCTTCCCGGTGCCGTTGTCCCCGACAATGAGCACCCGGCCGTTGGTCGGCGCCGCCATGGCGACCTGCTCGCGCAGCTGGTTCATGGCGTAACTCTCGCCCACCATGGTGAGCGCCTGGTCCACGCGGGCGCGCAGGGCCCGGTTCTCGGCTTCCAGCCGGCGCTGCCGGAGGGCATTGACGATGACCAGCACGGTCTTCTCGAGCGACAGCGGCTTCTCGATGAAATCGTAGGCGCCCATCTTGATCGCGCGCACCGCGGACTCGATGTTGCCGTGGCCGGAGATCATCACGATGGCGGAATCGACCTGCCGGTCGCGCAGCCGCTCCAGCGTGGCCAGTCCGTCAATGCCGGGCAGCCAGATGTCGAGCAGGATGACGTCGTACACGGTCCTGAGCGTTCGGTCGAGGCACGCCTCGCCGCTGTCGACGGTCTCGACGTCGTAGCCCTCGTCGCGCAGCACGCCGGAGAGCGCGCTCCGCACCCCGGGTTCGTCGTCGACCACGAGGATGGCTGGTCTCACACGTCCCCCGTCCGGAAGCCTGCGTCAGGCCGGTCGCAGGGCAGATCGATCGTGAACCGGGTGCCGGTGGGGAGGTTCTCGCCCACCTCGATGGTGCCGCCGTGCTCGGCGACGATGCGGCGGACGATGGCCAGCCCGAGGCCGCTGCCCCGTTTCTTGGTGGAATAGTACGGCATGAAGAGCTTGTCGCGCTCCTCCGCCGGAATGCCCGGCCCGTTGTCCGCAATGACGATGCGCACGGTACCGCTGTCGGGATCGTGCCGGGTCTCGATGACGATTCGGCCGCGCTGGTTGAGCGCCTCGACGGCATTGTCCACGAGATTGATGACGACGCGGCGGATCTGGTCCGGGTCCAGCCGGACCGGCGGCAGCGAGACGGCCAGGAGCGTGTCGAAGCGCACGTCCGGAAACAGCCCGTCGTAGAGCGCGAGGGTGCCGTCGAGCAGCGCGTGCAGGTCCGTCAGCGACCGGCGTGGCGCGGGCATGCGGGCGAACTGGGAGAATTCGTCGACGAGCGCCTTGAGCGACTCCACCTCGCCGACGATCGTCGACGTGCACTCGTCCACGAACTCCCGCACCGCCGGCGGCGAACTCGAGAACTGGCGCTGCAGGCGCTGGGCGCAGAGCTGAATCGGCGTGAGCGGGTTCTTGATCTCGTGGGCGAGTCGCCTGGCCACTTCGCGCCAGGCGGCCACCTTCTGGGCGCGGATGAGCGGCGTGATGTCGTCGACGACCAGCACGAGACCGTCGGAGCGCCCGTCCTCGGCCGGCAGCGGCGTCACCGCCACCGCCAGCTGCACCTCGCGCCCGCCGCGTTCCAGCGTCAGCTCCTGCGCGGTCCGGGCCGCGCGGTCCGGGGGGCGCATCGCCAGCGCCGCGATGGGCGCCAGGGCCGGGCCCGCGAACACCGCGGACGCGGGCCGGCCGGCCGCCGCCGGGTCGACGCCGAGCAGGCTCGCCGCCGCCGGGTTGATCGTCGACACCGTCCCCCCGGCATCCACCGTCACGACTCCGGTGGCCACGCGCTCGAGCACCGCTTCGGTGAACCGCCGGCGCGCTTCGACCTCCGCGTGCTGGCGTTCGAGCGTCGAGCGCGACTCGTCGAGCTGCGCGCGGCTCGCGGCCAGTTCGTCGGCCATCGCGTTGAAGTCGTCGACGAGCGTGCCGAACTCGTCGTCGGTCTCGCGAGCGACGCGATGATCGAAATGCCCGGCGCCGATCTCGCGCGCGGCCTCCGCCAGCGCGTGCACCGGACGTGTGATCCGTTTCGCCAGGTAGAGGCCCATCCAGGTCGCGCTGACGAGAATCAGCAGCGTCACCATGAGAAAGAACGACAGGTAGACGCCGGTGAGCGGCGCCTTGAGAACGCGCAGCTGGCTGTACGACTCGTAGGCCGTGGTCAGGCGCCGGGCCCGCGCGGCCAGTTCGCCGCTCACGCGCGACGTCGCCACGACGACGCCAACCGCGGGACCGTCGCCGCGGCGGACGAGCGCAGCGACCCGAAGCAGTTCGTCGCCGCCCTCGAGCGGCTCCCGGCTCCAGATCTCCGCCTGCCCTGCCGCCGCGCGGGACGCCAGGCGGTCGGCTGACGCCCGACTCACGCCCCCGGGCAAGGACGGCGAGGCGAGGTCGATCACGGGCACGACCTGCACCGGAGCGCCCGCCACGCGGGCGATGCGGTAGACCTCGACGAGCGCGAGTCGCCCGTCGTTGACCGACGGCGCGACCGCGGCCCCGAGCGACCCCACGTCGGAGGCGGACAGGTCCAGCGCCGACAGGCCCTGAGCGACGCGGGCGGCCTCCTCACCCGTCCGCCGCTGCTGTTCCTGGTAGTAGTCGCTGGCGATTCGCTGCGCCGACGCCAGAATCTCGTCCATTGGCACGTTGAACCACCGGTCCACGCTGTTGCGGATCAGCTCTGACCCGACCAGGAGCACGAGCACGGCGGGCACGAGCGTCATGCCGAGCAGCACCGCCACGAGCTTCGAGCGGAACCTCGCGAAGGGCAGCGCCCGCCGCCGCTCGACGACGAGCTTGATGACGTTGCGCGCCAGCACGAACAGCAGCGCCAGCAGCATCGTCAGGTCGACGAGCGTCAGCGCGTAGAGGACGAATTCGCTCAGGAAGTCGGGGGCGAGCGCGCTCGATCGATTCGCCAGGGCGGTGATGCCGGCCAGCAGGGCGATCAGGACCAGGATGGCCGCCGTCAGAATCCAGGGGTTGTCCCGCCACGCCCGTCGCGGGCGGCGCTGACCGGGGGCGGACGGAAGGTCGCGGGCAGACGCCATCGGCTTCGTCGCCTCAGGCGATGAAGGTGAACCGTGCGAGCGCCGTGGCCACTCCGCGATCCCACGGCCACAGGAACCACGCCACTCGCGGCCGCGTGCGGACGCGGACGCGGACCGTGTACTCGACGTTGGCCTCGAGGCCCGCCGTGCCGAAGAGGGGCAGGCGATCGACGGCCGTCAGATAGCGGCGGACGTCCTCCCGGCGATCGGACACGCGTGCGTCGTCCACCCGTCCATCGATGCTCCGCGTGAGATGGAAGCGTCCGGTCAGCGTGTCCTTCCGCACCGAGACGGCCACCGCCGACGTGCCGACCGTGCGATCGAACCAGACGCTCACGCGCCGCCGCAACTCCACCTCGTAGGCGAAGGTCGTCGTCAGCCCCGAGTCGATGGCCTCGTTCAGCTGATCGAGGGTGCCGTCAGCCAGCGTCCAGGACACCAGAACCTGCGCGTCGCGGACGAGCGTGACCACCTGCAGGCTGCCGTCTCCGGCGCCCGAGGCCGCCGCCAGGGCGAGCACCAGTGCAATGACGCGCGGGCCCATCATTCCTTCGCGTTGAGCAGGTCCTTCAGCTCGGTCATGAACTCGCCGATGTCCCGGAAATCACGGTAGACGGAGGCGAAGCGGACGTAGGCCACCTTGTCGAGGTGCTTCAGCTCCTGCATGACGAAACTGCCGATCTCGTTCGTGGAGATCTCCCGCTCCGGCCGGTTCTGCAGGGCCTCCTCGACCCGGTCCGCGATGGCCTCGAGGGCCGCCACGGTGACGGGGCGCTTCTCACAGGCCTTCAGCAGGCCCGCGATCAGCTTCTGCCGCTCGAAGCGCTCACGGCGGCCGTCCTTCTTGATGACCATGTAGGGCACTTCGTCGATGCGCTCGTAACTCGTGAAACGCCGCTCGCATTCGAGGCATTCACGCCGCCGGCGGATGACGTCGCCTTCCTTGCTCTCGCGCGAATCGACGACCTTGTCCCCCATGTGGCCGCAGTACGGACACTTCACGGCTGCTCCTCCGCGGGGCGGCTGGCGGCCATCCCGGATACGCGGCCGAGGCTGAGGCCATCCTGCGCCATGAAGATCACGCCGACGATCGCCACCAGGATGAACGAGATCGCGTGCAGGACAATGGCCGCGCCCACGGCCCGATCGTTCGGCACGCCGAAGAACGCCGTCACGCCGAGACGGTACGCTTCGTGGAAGCCGCCGATCGCGCCGGGCGTCGGCACGGCCACTCCGACGACCAGCAGGGCGAGAAGCAGGAACGACCCCGGGAACGGCATGTCGATGCCGAAGGCGAGCGACGTCAGCCAGATTCCGGCGGCGATGGCGAGCCACAGGGGCAGCGACAGCACCCCGGCCATGAGCAGCCGCTGCGGCTGGCGCACGACGGCAAGGCCCGTGGCGAAGAGCTGGACCAGCTTGGCCACGGCATGCGCCAGCCGGGTCGGCAGCACGCGCTCGATCCTGAGCGCCCAGGCACCGAGCCGCTCCGGGTGACCGGCCGCCGCCATCATGAGCGCCAGCGCGACCAGCGCCGCAGCGCCGACCGCGATGCCGCCCACCTTCAACGCGCGGAACGTGGCTGCGTCCCGCCCGTCCATGCCGGGGTCGAAGACGACCAGGTAGGCGGCAAACAGGACGATGACGGTCAGCGTATCGAGCAGTCGCTCGAGGATGATGGTCGCGAACGTCGACGTGGCGCTGAATCCCTCGCGGCGCGCCAGCAGGTAGGGGCGAACGACCTCGCCGGCCCTGGCCGGCAGCAGCGAGGTGGCTGCGAACCCGATCACGGTCGTGCGCAGGACGCTGCCAAAGTGCGGGCGGCCGAGCGGCAGCAGCAGATACTGCCAGCGGATCGCGCGGAGGACGTACGTGGCGGCCACGGCCACGACCGCAGAGGCCAGGAGGTCCAGCCGTCCGTGCTGCATCTCCCGCCACACGTCCGCCAAGTTGGCCCCGCGCAGGAACCAGGCCAGCAGCGCGGCGGCGAGCAGGAGGATCACGGCGGTCCGGAGATGCGTACGCACCGCCCGAACTCTACTACATCGACACCGGCAAGTCTATGCCTGCACGGGAGTTACCGGGCCTTGGCTGGCCGCTTGCGCCGAGTGACCGGCGGCCGGTAACATGAGCGGACCCGATCGACTCCACGTGAGGACGCCATGCAGGACGCCGTGCTTCAGACCCAGTTCGAAGGCCTCATCCCGCCCCGGCGCGGCAAGGTCCGCGACATTTACGAGATCGGCCCCGATCTGCTGATCGTGGCGACGGACCGGATTTCAGCGTTCGACTACGTCCTGGCGACCGGGATCCCCGACAAGGGCAAAGTCCTCAACCAGCTGTCGGCGTTCTGGTTCGGACTGATGGCGGAGGTCGTGCCCCATCACGTCCTCAGCACCGACGCGGATGCCTACCCGGCCGAGGCGCGTCGCCACGCCGACGTGCTGAGGGGCCGCTCGATGCTGGTGCGCCGCACCCGGCCGCTGGCGATCGAATGCGTCGTGCGCGGGTATCTGTCGGGGTCCGGCTGGAAGGAGTACCAGCGGAGCGGTCGCGTCTGCGGCATCGACCTGCCGCCGGGTCTGCGTGAGTCCGACAAGCTGCCCGCGCCGATCTTCACTCCGTCGACCAAGGCCGAGAGCGGCCATGACGTGAACATCACGGAAGCCGAGGCCGGCTCCATCGTCGGGGCCTCGCGCATCGCGGAACTGCGGGACCTCTCGCTGGAAGTGTACCGGCGGGGCGCCGCCCACGCCGAGTCCCGCGGCATCATCGTCGCCGACACGAAGTTCGAGTTCGGCGTCCTCGACACCCCGAACGGCGAGCAGCTGATCCTCATCGACGAGGTGCTGACGCCGGATTCCTCCCGCTTCTGGCCTGCCGACGCCTACCAGCCCGGAGGCGGCCAGCCGAGCTTCGACAAGCAGTACGTGCGCGACTATCTCGAGGCGGTGGGCTGGAACAAGCAACCCCCGGCGCCGGGCCTGCCGGCGGACGTCGTCGCGCGCACGCGCGAGAAGTACCTCGAGGCGTTCCGGCACCTGACCGGCCGTGACCTGGCTTGACACCTCTCCGGACGACACCCGATAATTAGCAGTCGGTCACGTCGACTGCTAGCGCACGATGGGACCCGGTGCTACGCCGGGGTCTCGGCTGGCGGCAGAGTCGGGACCGCGCGGCCACGTCGGCGGGCCGCCCCGGGGTCCGATCGGTCCCGGGGCCGGACCGCGCGCAACAGCGTTTTTTCGAAGGAGCACGGAGCATCATGAAGGTCAAGCCACTACACGACCGGATCCTCGTGAAGCGCATCGAGGAGCAGGAGCAGGTTGTCGGCGGCATCATCATTCCCGATTCCGCCAAGGAGAAGCCCCAGCAGGGCAAGGTCGTCGCCGCCGGCGCGGGCAAGGTGGACGACAAAGGCAAGCGGACGCCGCTCGACGTCAAGGAAGGCGACACCATCCTGTTCGGGAAGTACTCCGGCCAGGAGATCAAGTTGGACGGCGAGGAGTTCCTCATCATGCGTGAGGACGAGGTCCTCGCGGTCGTTGAAGGCTGAGGCAGCCACGCGCGAAGGAGTTGAACGATGGCAAAGCAGATTGTCTACGGTGAGCAGTCGCGTCAGGCTATCCTCAAGGGCGTGAACCGCCTGGCCGATGCGGTGAAGGTGACTCTCGGCCCGAAGGGCCGGAACGTCGTGCTCGACAAGAAGTTCGGATCGCCGACCATCACGAAGGACGGCGTCACGGTCGCCAAGGAGATCGAGCTGAAGGACCCGCTCGAGAACATGGGCGCGCAGATGGTGCGCGAGGTTGCGAGCAAGACCTCCGATATCGCCGGCGACGGCACGACGACGGCCACCGTTCTGGCCCAGGCGATCTACCGCGAGGGCGCGAAGAACGTCGTGGCGGGCGCGAACCCGATGGATCTCAAGCGCGGCATCGAGCGCGCGGTCGA
>CAYZYG010000036.1:20635-43646 GCA_964481395.1 uncultured Vicinamibacterales bacterium | reverse complement strand
GCGCCTGGAGCGTCGGGCCGACGCCGCCGGCGATCCGTCACCGCACCTTCCTCCGCTGGCGAAGGCCGAGCTCGCCCGCGCCGCGCGGTCCGTCCGGAGTCCCCGGAGTCCTGGGGCGCTCCAGGCCCCAGGTGACCGAGAGTAGAATGCACCCGGCCGTTGTCCCATTCGAAGCAGCGGCAGGGCGAGGTCTCACGTCTGACTTGCGGAGGCTGCGACGATGAACGCTTTCTGACTCGACTCGGTGTGGCAGGACCTGCGATTCGCGGCTCGGATGCTGCGGCGGTCGCCTGGCGCGACCGCGTCTGCCCTGCTCACGCTTGGCGTCGGCATCGGCGCGACGACGGCCATGTTCTCCGTGGCCGACGCCGTCGCACTCCGCCCGTTGCCCTACGACGAGCCCGACCGGCTCTTCGCGGTTCACAGCCGGGCGACCAACCGCGACCGGGTGTCGACGGCCGTTGCCGCACAGGACTTCCTCGCGTGGCGTGACCACCAGACGCGGCTCGAGGGGATCGCACTCATCTCGGGAGGGCAGTTTCACCTCGTCGAAGGCGAGCCCGAGGAACTGCGGGGCTGCCGGGCCACCGGTGATCTCTTCGCCGTCCTCGGAGCGCGGCCACTCATCGGCACGGTGTTCGGTCGCGAGCACGAAGTCGAAGGCCACGATCGCGTCGTGGTGCTGAGCTACGGCTTCTGGCAGCGGCGCTTTGCCGGCGATCCCCGCATCGTGGGCCGCGGGATTGCGCTCGAGGATGGTGTCTACGAAGTGCTGGGCGTCATGCCCGCGGACTTCAAGCACCCGGCGGCCGGCCGCACGTACGACCTGTGGGCGCCCCATGCGTTCACCGAGGACCAGCGCTCGGGCCGGGCGATGTCGGGGTCCGGCGCGGTCCTCCGTCTCAAGGAAGATGTCAGCCCCGCGCAGGCCGAGGCCGAGATCGCGGCGCTGTCCGCCGCCCTGCCACCGGACGCGGTGTCGGGCAGCTCGTGGCGGCCCATCCTGATTCCCCTGGAGCGGAAAGAAGTCGGGCCCGTTCTCGCGTGGATGGTGTTGCTGCTTGGCGCCGCGGGTTTCGTGCTGCTCGTGGCCTGCGCCAACGTCGCACACCTCACGCTCGCCCGCCTGTCCGCACGCCGGCGCGAGCTGGCGGTCCGCACGGCACTTGGCGTGGGACCGGGCCGTCTGGCGCGCCAGATTGTCACGGAGAACCTCCTGCTGTCGGCAGGAGCCACGCTGTTCGGGATCGTCCTGGCGTGGTGGGGCGTGCGGGTGCTCAGCGTGTCCGTCCCGCCGTCCCTCCGGCAGATCGGCGACATTGGCCTCGATGGGCGCGTGCTTGGCTTTGCGATCGCGGCCGGCGCGGTGACGGGACTCATCTCGGCGCTCCTGCCCGCCCTTCGGGCGTGGCGGGCCGGCGTCGAGGATCTCAAGGAGTACGCCTCGGCATCTGGCGCGGGACGGAAAGGCCGCCGAGTGCGTGAGACGCTCGCGTTCACGGAGGTCGCCCTGTCATTCGTGCTGCTGGCCGGTGCGAGCCTGTTCATGCTGAGCTTCGTCAGGCTCACGAGCGTCGACCCCGGCTTCGACACCGCGAACCTCGTGACGCTGCGGATCTCCGTGCCGCGAGAGGTGAACCATGCCGGCGGCGGCATCGCCGCAGCCGAGGCGCTGCTGGACCGCTTGAGGGCGCTGCCGGGCGTGTCGGGGGCAGGCATCGTCAGAGGGGGCTGGATGTTCGGAGGCGGTCGCACGACGTTTCCCGCGCACCGGCCTGGCGAGCCCCGCCCGGGTGCTGACGGACCAGTGACCGACCTCCTGTGGGTCAGCCCCGGCGCATTTCAGGTCCTCGGTGTGCCGATCCTGCGCGGACGTGACATCGGGTCACGCGACGTGGCCGGATCTCAGGCCGTCGCGGTGGTCAATGAACGCGCGGCCCGCCGCTTCTGGCCCGACGAGGATGCCGTCGGACGGCATCTCGTGATTGTCGACCGGACCTACGAGGTCATCGGCGTCGTTCGTGACATCGCACACGTGGGGTCGGATCCCGGTCCGCGTCCCGAGCTCTACATGGCCCTGGCGCAGCGACAGGGCGATGTCCAAGGCTCGTTCGTGGTGCGGACCACAGGCGATCCAGCAGGCGTCATGCCTGGGATTCGCCAAGCGACGCACCGTGTGTGGCCGCACCAGCCGATCTCGCGCCTGGCCACGCTCGAGGACGACATCGAGCGCGCGGGTGCGTCGCGCCGCTTCAACATGCTGCTGATGGCGGTCTTCGGGGTGCTGGCGTTGGCGATCGCTCTGTCGGGCCTCAACGGCGTGATGAACTGCTCGGTGGAACAGCGTCGCCACGAGATGGCGGTCAGGGTCGCCCTCGGCGCACGCCGAAGCCACCTCCTTGCTCTCGTGCTTGGCCGCGCGGCGCTCATCGTCCTGGCGGGCGTGGCGGCCGGCGCGGGTGCGGCGTGGGCGCTGGGAGAGGCGGTCCAGGCGTACCTGTTTGAGGTGCAGGCCCGGAACGGCGGAGTCCTGTTGTTCGTGGGACTGCTGATGGTGATCGTTGCGGTGATGGCGTGCTGGCCGCCAGCCCTCCGCGCGTCGCGTGCGGATCCGATCACCACGTTGAAAGCCGAGTGACGTCGACGGCTTCGTCAATCCACGTCCGCTCGGCCTCTCTGTCGCTCGCCCCGCCGAGGCCGGCCAGCGCGGGCATGCTGATCCTCCTGACGGCCGTCGGCGTGGCGGCGGCCGCCGTGCCGGCGCGCGTCGGTCGGCTCCACTTGGGTGTTAGCCACCCACTCGCGTGACGTGTCCCGGTTGCAGATTGCGCAACGCTTCGACGACCGCCGGCATCAATGGGCGAAGGTCATCGATGTCGTTGCTCGGAGCCACCATGATCACCACGCCGATGCGAAGTCCGGCCATGTTCTGCTGGTATTGAACACCTTGATCGACGGTCAGCAGAGCGTCGAACGACCCGTCGGCCGCATGCAGGAGGGCGCCGTTCCTGACACCCGCCCATCCGGCTTCCTGGACCGTCTGGACCTCATGGTCCGGCAGTGCCCGCCTCAGGCGCCTCGGGACACACTCATCCAGCAGCAGGCGCATGGGCCACCACGTGCTTCATGTGCTCGATAACGCCAACCGCCAAGGCCCGGTCGACCGTCGGGAAATCATCGAGAAACTCGGTCAGGGGCCGGTCGCGTTCAAGGTAGTCCAGCATCGCCCGCACCGGCACTCGCGTGCCCGCAAACACAGGCGTTCCGCCGAGAATCTCGGGATCGGAGTCAACACCGGGGATAGACTGGCTCATCGCTTGCCTCCTCGGAATCGGGTACTTCGAGTATACGCCCCAGCGGACGTCCGGTCATTCGAGCGCGTCGCGCCGGGCGCACGAATGTTGCCGGACGTGCGCATCGAAGGGCTGAGTACTTCGACTCGCAATTACGGCCATGACCGACTTCGGGCGCGCATGGACGGCCGCGCTCGCTCAGCACTTGGTCCTGAGGTCACAAAGACGTTGCCGTATTCGTGCATCGAAGGACTAAGCGTTACCGCCTCAGTGGCCGATGGCGATGCGCCGGACGTAGGCGCTCGTGCCCGCGGCAATCGCCACCCCGATCGCCAGCGCGGTGGCGACGCACTCCGGGCGCAGGTCGCGCATCATCCAGCCGGCCACGGCAACCGCGGCCACGAAGTAGATCCCGATCACCACGCGGCCCGCCGGCGTCAGGCGGCGCGGCCGCACGCGCCGCATGATCCGGGCATCGAACGCGGGCGACAGCCGGGGCGGTTCCGCGGCCATCGCGTCCCTCAGGATCCGGTCCATCGCGTCGTCGTCGTGCATCGAAGCCTCGCTCGGTCAACTTGACGTGCAGGAGTCGTCTGGCCCGGTGGAGGTACGACTTCACTGTGTTCCCGGGCGCGTCGACTCCTCGCGGGGCAATGCGTGCGGCTAGGGGCATGGTGGTCCCCTGCAGTGTCGGGGGCGGCCTGCCACAGCGGCGGGGTGAAGTGACCCCGGTTGGACGACGGCCGTGTCTCGCGTTTCGCCGGATCGGGATGAGAGGGGGGGCGGACCGCCCGGGTGCCTATCCCAGGGTGTGATCGGCGATGCGCCGGGCCCGATCGAGGAAGCCCTCGCACGCGATGAGGTCATCCCGCAGCGCCTCGGAGGTCAGGACGAAGTCCCTGCAGTAGTCCGATTCGATCCGGTACTTCTGGATCCGGGCGAAAAGCCGCGCGTCCTCTGCACCCATCCGCCCCGTCTTGACGAAGTGGAGGCCGAGCAGGCTGCCGTACCGGCGTGCGGACGCGGCTCGATGCCTTCGGTGAGCAGGACGGTGACGGCGGCGCGTCGCGTTGGCGCTCGGGCGTCAGGCCGATGGCGTTGTAGTACACTGTATACAACATCACACAAGAGCACGCATGACCACGACGCTGTCCGTCCGCCTCGACATCGAAACGAAACAGCAGCTCGAGAAGCTGGCCCGGCGCTCTCGGCGTTCAAAGTCGTTCCTCGCCGCTGAGGCCATCGCCGCCTACGTTCAGGCTGAGAGCTGGCAGCTCGATGAAATCCACGCTGGCATTCGCGACCTCGAGGAAGGCCGCAGCGTGGCCCACCGCGACGTAACCGCCTGGCTGCGCTCCTGGGGCAGGCCTCGCGAACGCAAGGCTCCTCGCCGGTGACCGTCGTCTGGTCGGCCCGAGCCGTGGCGCATCCCGAGGCGCTGCGGGCCTGGATTGCCCGCGACCGCCCTCGGGCGGCTGCCGACGTGGCCGCGACGCTGATCGCGGCGGTCGAGCTGCTGGGCGAGCATCCCAATGCTGGCCGACCGGGTCGCGTGGCCGGCACGCGCGAACTGGTCGTACCAGGAACGCCCTTCGTCATTCCGTACCGGGTCCGTGGCGAGCAGGTCGAGGTCGTCGCCGTCTTTCATGGCCGCCAGCGATGGCCGGAGTCTCTGTAGAAGGTCGCTCGGTCCCCGGCGGCTGGCCGGACGTTTTGGCGTGAGTGGCTGCCAGCAGGGGAGGAGGCGACTCGACGCGCGGGCGACGTCGGTGCTACTCTTACCGGTAAGAGTAATGCCATGACACTCACCACCAAGGGCCAGGTGACCATCCCCCAGGACATCCGCCTCAAGCTGGGCCTGCTGCCAGGCACCCGCGTCGTCTTCGATGTCGTCGGGGACAGCGTCCGCATCCGCAAGGCCGGCCAGCAAGGGCGGGGCGCGGCGTTGATCGCCCGGATGGCCGCCGCCGGCCGAGCCGCGAAAG
Organism: uncultured Vicinamibacterales bacterium; assembly: GCA_964481395.1. Lineage (GTDB taxonomy): Bacteria > Acidobacteriota > Vicinamibacteria > Vicinamibacterales > JAKQTR01 > JBFMFH01. The sequence continues at coordinate 38,368 of CAYZYG010000036.1, read as the reverse complement.
GACCGCGTCTGACCACTGACCAGATCATGGCGCTCACCAGGGGCGAGTAGCGTGACCACCACACTCGTCGACAGCAACGTCATTCTCGACGTCGTCACCGAAGACGAGGAGTGGTTCGACTGGTCCGCATCGGCGCTGGCACGGCAGGCGGACGCGGGCCCGGTCGTGGTGAACCCGATCATCTACGCCGAGGCGGCGGCGCGGTTCGAGCGTATCGAAGACCTCGAAGAAGCGTTGCCGTCCGACTACTTCCAACGGCAGGCGCTGCCCTGGGAGGCCGCCTTCCTGGCAGGACGGTCCTTCGTGGTGTATCGGCGCCGCGGCGGCCAGCGCCGGTCGCCGCTCCCCGACTTCTACATCGGCGCGCATGCGCTGGTCGCAGGCATGACGCTGCTCACTCGCGATCCCGCCCGATACCGAACCTACTTCCCGAGGCTCCGCCTGGTGGCACCGTAGAATCGGTCACGCCGCGGCTATCGGACAACCTCGTAGCGCAGCCGGACGACGCCGTCCGGGAATCTCCTGGACGAGCGCAGGCGAAGCGGGACATCGCGGTGACGCGGTGCCACGAGCGGAATGCCCTTGCCAATGAGGACCGGAATGACGTGGATGTCGAACTCGTCGATCTCGCCCGCGTCCAGGAACGACGCGATCAGACCGCCGCCGCCCATCATCCAGATGTGCTTGCCCGGCGTGGCCCGTAGACGGCGAGCGAACGCCTTCACCGGTTCCGAGACGAACTGCGCGCCCGCAGCGGGCCGCCGCGGCGGCTTCCGCGAGAAGACGTAGTTGGTCACGCTCGTGTCGAAGAGACCCTCGGTCTTGCCCCGCTTCTTGAAGTAGGCCAGGAGCCAGTCGTACGTCTTCCGTCCCCAGAGGACCGTGTCGATCGTGGGGTAGAAGGCCTTCATGCCGTAGTCGATGTCGTCAGGCCGACGATTGAGCCATTCGACGTCCCCGTCCGGCCTGGCGATGTACCCGTCCGCGCTCGTGGCGATGTAGACGATGATCTTCCGTCGCGTCCTCATGGCGGCCCCCCGGGACACGCTTGTGTTGCGGTGATGTGTGGCACTCTACGGTTGCGGTCCAGCCTCGTCAAGCGGCCACCGCCTGGCCCTGGCGGACGGCTTGCACCGTGCGTCGTCCGAGCGCCTCGACAGCTGTGCTGAACGGGGACTGCCGCTCGCGGCGCAGACACGAACCCTCGACGGCACGGCCCGCCTGCGCTACAGTGATTCATCCTCGCTACGGACCACACACTGTTGTGCGCGTGCGCCGCCGCCGCATGCCGCGTCGGCAAGGGTCGGCTCCGATGTCGATGCTCGCTTCGATCGCTGTCTCGCTCATCACCGCCATCACGGGCGCCGTCTGCGCCGGTGTCGTCGCCTCCCTCGCCGTCGACTGGTATCGCGTGTCGTCGTTCGAAGGCAAGTCGGGCTTCATGGTCGTCGGCATCGGGCTCGCCGGCGGCCTCGCCGGCCTTCTCCTCGGCTTCATCGTCAGCCGCATCGTCGCCGCCAGGCCAGCCCCCGGGTTCCCAAAGGCGCTGGTGGTTGCGCTCGCGACCGTGCTCCTCATCGCCGGCGCGGCCGGTGCGGTCGCGCGCCTGCTGGCCGACGTCCCGCCCCGGATCGATGGAGAAGCGCTGCTGCTTGCCGTCGAGGTCCGGTTCCCGGCCGGTCACCCCGGGCCGGCGGCCGGCGGCGATCGCGAGTGGGCGCTGCGCCTCAGCGCGACGAGCGGCCGGACTGTCCGGGTGAGCCGCGTCGGGCCCCTGTGGAAGGAGGACGCCCGGCAGGAAGACGGGCGCTGGATCGTGCCCGGCGCCGTGGAGGTGTTCACGAGCCGCGGGTCGCGCCTGATCGACATCCTGCCCGACGGCGTGTCGGAGGGCGGCTTCATCGTGCCGCTGCCCGGGTGGCCCGGCAAGGATCAGCTCGAGTGGAGCGACTGGCTGCCGCACGCGCGTCCCGGCGAGCCCGAGCTGCCCGAGGGCCTCCGGTACCGCTTCAAAATCGTGCCGCGCAATCAGCCCGTCCGCACCGAGCCGGCCGGCGCCTTCGAGATTGCGACCGTTGCCCGGTCGTTCTCGTCCTTCAGCAGCGGCGAGCGTGGCGAGCCGTACGAGGCCGATGCCGATTTCCTGCTGCGCTACCGGGGGCAGCCGGTGAGCATCGAGCCAGGAGCCGGCGCCCCGGCGTCCGCGCCGGATCCCGCGCCCGGTCGCTTCGACCGCGCCTCGGCCGTTGCGGTGCTGCCCGGCGCGCCGCCGTCGCTCCTCGTATTCGTGGCCGACGGCTACGACTCGGGGCACTACGTCCTGCTGACCGACGCGGGCGGGAAACTGCGGATCGACGACGTCGCCAGCGGATCGCGATCGCGACCCGCGTACCTCCTCACCTCGGATGCTGCCGCGTTCGCGCGCGCCCGCGACAGGCGGCCGCTCGTGGGTCGCGTCGATCGGCGGATGTTCGAGGAGGGCGGCCTGTACCTCGTCGGCAGCGCCATCCTGGACGTGAATGCGGGCACCGTGCGTCGATTCACGGCTCAGGCCGCCGGGCCCGTCAGGGAGGATCTCCTTCCGGTGGCGCTCTCTCCCGACCACCGGAGCTTCGCGCGCCTCGGGTTCGACCGCGACTCGCCCGAGACGCGCGTGCTGCACGTCATCGACACCGTCGCCGATCGGGCCTACGCCGTGCCGATCGACGTGGCGCGCACGCGGCTGGCCTCGCTCGAAGCGGTCGATCCCGCATGGGTTGCGCACTACTTCTCGTGGGAGCCCGGACCGGACGGCGCCGACCAGCTCGTCGCGCGTGCCGACGCGGCGCCCCTGCCGCACCGCGGCCTGCTCGCGACCGACCGCGACGGCTACCGCGAGTACAAACTGTTCCTGGCCGGCCAGGCCGTCGCCGACGCCCTCGTCGAATTCCTGCAGGGCGGGTTCACGGTCGAGTCCGTGACGAAACCCGAGTACGTCGCGGGCTACGAGGTGACCGTGTCGGGTCGCGTCGTGCACGTGATGGTGCAGGAGGAAGCCGGAGTGGTCTCCGTCTGGATGGAGCGGGGGACGGACACCGCGCTCGTCGCGGAGATCGCGCGGCGCTTCGACGAGGCGCTCGCGACCGGCCGGTACGACGACGCGTTCCAGGCGAAGGACTGAAGGAGAGCGGCCGGGCCTGTCAGCGGCCCATGGCGAAGCGTCGGACGTAGGCGCTCGCGCCCGCGGCGATCGGCACTCCGATCGCCAGTGCGGCGGCGATCCATTCCGGGCGCAGGTCCCGCATCAACCACGCGGCCCCGGCACTCGCCGCCACGAGGTACATGACGATCAGCACCCGGCCCGCCGGCGTCAGCCGGCGCGGCCGCACGCGTCGCATCAGGCGGGCGTCGAAGGCGGGCGACAGCCGGGGCGCATCCGCGGCCATCGCGTCTCTCAGGATCCGATCCATCCCGTCATCATCGTGCATCGAAACCTCGCTCGGTCAGCATGACGTGCAAGAGCCGTCTGGCGCGGTGGAGGTACGACTTCACCGTGTTCTCGGGCGCGTCGAGCATCACGGCGATGTCGCTGACGCTGGCGCCCAGCCAGTAGTGCAGGCGCAGCGCGGACTGGTACACCTCGGGCAGTTCGTCGACGCACGCCAGGACGGCCCGCCGGCGCCGCTCGTCCTGCAGGTGACCGTGGGGATCACCATGCTGCGCCGGCGTGTCGGCCAGGGACTCGTCTCCGAGGTGCGGGGCACGATAGCGGGCCCGCGCCTTGAGGTTGAGCGCCTGGTTGAAGGCGATGCGGTAGATCCACGAGCCGAGCTTCGCCTCGCCCCGGAACGTGCGCAACGACTGGTGCACGCGCAGCATGACGTCCTGGGCGACGTCTTCGGCTTCCTCCGCGAACTCCTGGCCGAGGACGGACACGGCCAAGCGGAACACGGGCGTCCGGTACCGCCGCACGATCTCGGCGAAGGCGCCCTCATCGGCCGACTCGCGGCACCGCTCGACGAGCCACTCGTCCGGCCGGTCGGCGTACGAGGCCGGCTCAGCGGGCGCGGTCGGAGGCAAGGGCGTAGTACAGGATCAAGCCGAGGCCGAGGGCGACCAGCGGAAGTGTCAGCGGCCACAGGGCCGCGCCGCCCGCGCCCAGAGAGAGCCCGCTCAGCATCAGGGCCAGTAGCGCGCCGCCGCCCAGGGCCAGCCACACCAGGCCGTGAAGCAGCGGCGCCCGGGGATCGGCCGGCTTCGGCACTCGCGGCGGATCGAGCGGGAGCTCCGGGAGCGGAATGCCCTTGTCCATGGCCGCCAGCCGTTCCTGATGCACGACCTCGAGGCGCCGCTGCCGTTCGACATGTCTGAAGTACAGGTACGCCACGACCGCCAGCGCGAGCGAGGCGACGATGATCCCATCTCCGAGCGAGTGTCCCATGTGTCTCTCCCTTCTCTTGAGACAAGGTGTGGCGCCAGGCGGTTGCAGCGCGTCGGCAGATGAGACGCGGGAAGCCGGCGGCCCGCTCCCCCCGGCGCGCGGCGGCTGAGTTCGGGCACAATGGAGCGGATGACGCTCCAGTCGCGGATCCGGACGCTGCCCAAGATCGAGCTCCACCTGCACCTGGAGGGCGCAATCCCGGTCGCGGCGCTGTGGGACCTGCTCTCGAAGTACGGCCGGCCCGCCGACGTCCGCAGCCGCGACGACCTCGAGCGCCGCTTCACGTACCGCGACTTCCCGCACTTCCTCGACACCTGGCGCTGGAAGAACGGCTACCTGCGCGAGTACGAGGATTTCACGCGCATCGCCTCCGAGGTGGCCGCCGACCTGGCCGTCCAGGGCATCGTCTATGCCGAGGCGTTCTTCTCGCCGGGCGACTTCACGCAGCACGGCCTCCGGACGCAGCGCCTGGCCGAGGCCATTCGCAAGGGTCTCGACGCGCACGCTGGCGCGATCACCGTGAACCTCGTGGCGGATCTCGTGCGCGACTTCGGTCCCGCCCAGGGCCGTATCTGGCTGCGCGAACTGGCCGAGGTGCAATCGCTCGGCATCGTCGGCATCGGCATCGGCGGATCCGAACACACGTACCCGCCCGAGCCGTACGCGGCCGTCTATCGCGAGGCCCGCGAGCTGGGATTCAGGACCAGCGCCCACGCCGGCGAGGCGGCAGGACCTGCGAGCGTGTGGGGCGCCGTGCGCGCGCTCGGCGTCGATCGCATCGGCCACGGCACGCGCGCCGCCGAGGATCCTGCACTCGTGGCGTGGCTCGTCGAGCACCGCGTGCCCCTCGAGATGTGCCCCATCTCGAACCTGCGGACCGGGGTCGTCGAGAGCCTCGACGCGCATCCCATCCGCGCGTTCTTCGACGCGGGCGCGGTGGTGACGGTGAACACCGACGATCCGAAGATGTTCAACACGAGCCTGGCGGAGGAGTACGACGCGCTCGCCACGCACCTCGGCTTCACGTGGGACGAGATCCGGACGCTGAACCGGAACGCGCTCGCGGCCGCCTGGTGCGATGACGAGGAGAAGCGCCGGCTGGGCGCGATCCTCGAAGGCCGGTGACGCGACGTCCCGCATTCCGGATAGAATCGGCTCGCAGCCGCGTTAACCGATTGCCTCTGCCATCAGTGGCGATGATCGAGCCGGGTGATGGCGTGGCGCATGCGTGGGAGAGCGACATGTCCATCCGAATCGTCCGGCTGGGGAGCCCGAGAAGCGCGGGCGAAGGCCTGCGCCTGGGAACCGTGCGCCGTCCGCCACGCGGCGTGCCGAAGTCGGAGCACGCGTCGCGCGACTTCTACGACGTGTGGCTCCCGGACCTCGCGCCGTCCGAGGAACTCGTCCACGAGGCTCGTCAGGCCGGCGACGAACGGTCGTGGCTCCGCGCCATGAAGCGCTATCGCGCCGAGATGAAGCGTCCAGAAGCCGCGCGCCTCCTCGGGTTGCTGGCGGCGATGTCCCGCCAGACGGAGTTCTCGGTTGGCTGCTATTGCGAGGACGAGACACGCTGCCATCGATCGACGCTGAAAGATCTCCTGGCGGAACACGGCGCGACGATCGCGTGAACCCGTGGAGTTCCCGGGACCGGCATTCCGGATAGAATCGGCTCGCCGCCGCGCCGGCCGGGTGGCCCGACCGCTAGCCCGGTCAGGGCCAGCCCTGAGCCCTTCGATTGTGCTCGGGGCTCCCTGAGCCGCGTCGAAGCCGGCGGCCTCAGGAACGGAGATTCACGGCGCATTGTGCACGGAACGTGGAGCGTCGTGACCAACGCAGGCTAGAAGGAGGCGCTATGTTCCGCGTCGTTTCCGCGTTCGTCGCCGTTGCCGTTGCCGTGCTTGCGCTTGCGCTCGGACCGCGAGCCAGCGCTCAGGCGCAGGAGCGCGCCAACCGGCTGATCGCGCTGCTCGAATCGGGACAGCCCGCCATCGGAGTGTGGACCGGCGCCACCGCCGCGCCGCGCATCGCCAAGGTGCTCGCCACCAGCGACGCGGACTTCATCGTCGCCGACATCGAGCACGAGGTGTACGACTTCCCGACGCTCAGGCGGTTCCTGCTGGAGATTCCTGATTTCAGCCAGCGGTTCCGCACGACGCCCAGGGCCGCGCCCGTGGTCCTCGTGAAGATCGCCACACGCGCCACCTGGGATCCCCGTTACGAGATCGCCGAGACCCTGAAGGTCGGGCCGGCCGCCGGCGTGTGGATTCCCTTCGTCGAGAGCCGGGCCGACCTCGAACGCGCGGTGTCGGCGGTGAGGAACGCCGAAAGCTCGGCCCTCGGGGGCTTCAACATCCCGCGCGAGCGGCGCGACCCCTGGCCGCTCGTTCCCAAGGGCGAGTTCGTGGTCGTAGCCATGATCGAGTCGGCCGAGGGCGTGGCCCACGCGCGCGAGATTGTCGAGACGCCGGGCGTGACGGCGATCCAGCCCGTCCACCTGTCCGAGGCGGACACGGCCACGATCGTGCGGTTGTGCCGCGAGCGCAACGTCGTCCTGGCCACCGACGCGGGCCCAAAGGACATCGCGGCCAGAGTGGCCGAAGGCTACCGGATGATCAGCGTCGGCTGGGACTTCGGCCTGCTGCAGCAGACGCTGGGCGAGACGATCGGCGGGATGCGCGGCGCCATCAGACGCTGAGCCGCAGGCTGGCGAGAAAAAGGACTGATCCATGCCCTCGAAGACCTTCACGGCCACGCTCGTCCGCGAGAGCGGGATGAGCTGCATTCCCATCCCGTTCGACCCGAAAGCCACGTTCGGCAAGGTGCGGGCGCCGGTCAAGGTGACGCTGAACGGCTACACGTTCCGCAGCACGATCGCGGCCATGGGCGGCCCGCCGTTCGTACCGTTCAGAAAGAGCCACCGCGAGGCAGCCGGCCTCGATGGCACCGAGACCATCCGCGTCCGGATGGAACTCGATACCGAGACGCGCGAGGTCAAGCCGCCGGCGGATCTCGTGAAGGCGCTCAAGGCCGCGCCGCCCGCCTGGGAACGCTGGCAGGAGCTGAGCTTCACGCACCAGCGCGAGCACGTCGAGGCGATCGACGGCGCGAAGAAACCCGAGACGCGGGCCCGGCGCATCGTCGCTGCGGTCGAGGCCGTCCGCGCACGGCCGACCCGAGTGCGCCGATAAGTCCCGGCAGACGTCAGGCTCGGTCGCGAATCGTCCGCGCGGCCCAATCAGGTTGCCCGCGCATCGGCCGTCAACACCGAAACGCGGCACCTCGTCTGAGCCCTGCTACCACAGGACCCGAACGGGATACCCGGCGATCAGCGGATCGGGCGTGAGGATGGCGAGGCCATGGACGATGGCCTGGCAGACGAGGAGGCGGTCGAAGGGATCCCGGTGGAGGAAAGGCAGGCGATCGGCCTGCAGCACGGACTCCTCGTCGATCGGCAGCGTGTCGATGCCGTGGTGCTCGCGCTGAGCCGGCACGAAGCGCCCGGGCGACTGGGGCAGCGGCAGCCGCCCGAGCGAGTACTTGATGCCGATCTCCCAGGCGGAGGCCGCGCTCAGGTAGACCTCGTGCTCCGGCGCCTGGAACAACGAGCGCGCACGCGGCGACAACTCGGGCGAGTCGGTCGCAATCCAGAGAAACGTGCACGTGTCGAGGAGCAGCTTCATCGGCGTGTCTTCCGGCGACGGGGCGCAGTCGGCGGGGCCGGCGGTTCGATGGCCGGCGGCCGCTCCGCTGCGACTGGCAGACGGCCCTCGGGCTCTGCCTCCGGGTAGAACGTCTCGATGACGACGTCGGGCAGCGGCTCGAAGAACGCCGGCGGCACGACGAACTGCCCACGCGCGCCGCCGATCGGCCGCGGCTCCTGGCGCCCGGCACCCACGCGGACGAGCTCGGCCACGGGACGGTTCCGGCGGCAGATCGTCACGCGCTCGCCCGACTCGACGGCCTCGACGAGTTCCGACAGCCGCGCCTTGGCCTCGTAGATGTTGACGTTCATAGTCATATAATAGGTCAGAAACATGACCAAGTAAACAGTAGGCACCCCCGCTCGACAGCGGGTCTACTCCGGGATGAGGCCCGCTCTAGAACGGGGGTGTTCCGGGGTGTTTCACCTTGGCCCCGCGTCGAATCGGGTCTACCATCTACGCATCACGTGCGTTGGAGGATCCCCTACGCCGGAAGGATCGGCTCGCCATACCCCGTGGACGTCATCGGGTGCTCAATGGGAAGGGGGTTGTCATGCAACGGGCGTCGTTCAGTCGCAGGAGCCTGGCGCTCTTCGTGCTCTTCACGCTTGCGCCACTCACGGCGGGCGCTCAGGCGGTCGCCAGCAATTTCGCGGAACTGCGCTTCACGGTGAAACCGGGTGACACGGTGTACGTCACGGACGATGCCGGTCAGGAGAGACGGGCGCGGATTCTCGAACTGTCCCCCGCGTCGCTGTCGCTGTCCGTGAATGGGACTCGCCGGGATTTCAGCGAGGCCGAGGTGAGACGCATCAGGCAGCGCCGTCCCGATTCGCTCTGGAACGGAGCCGCTATCGGCGCCGCCTCCGTGATGGCGCTGTCGACCGTCGGGGCCATCGCGTTCTCGGACCGAGACGAAGACGAGGCGTTCGGATGGGCGGACGTCGGGTTCATCTGCTATCTCGGAGCGATTGGGGCTGGCGTCGGGACCGGTATCGACGCGCTGATCCAGGGGCGGAAGGTCATCTACGAATCGGCGGGCACGACGTCGCGCACGACGTTCCGCGTTTCACCAGTGCTCTCCCCACGGATCAGGGGCGTACGAATCTCGTTCAGCTTCTGACCGCAGCGGGTCCGGGTGCTGCCGGACGGGTTCGGCCGCTTCGCGCCGCGCTACGGCCCCCCGTCCCGCGCCCGCATCTGACGGTCGTGGACGCCTGAGAACAGCAGCACGCCGGCGATGCCGCCGAGCGAGTCGAGCAGCATGTCCTTCTGCGCGTCCCACAGGTCGCCCTGCGACCCGAGATAGGCGGCGCCCAGTTCGGGCGACGCGGCGGCCGCAATCCACCACTCGCTGATCTCGTAGACGCACGCCATGGCCATCACGCTGACCGCCGCCAGCACGCTCGCGGGACGGCTCCGCACGCCTGCGTAGCGGACGATGAGTTCGCGGAAGGGGATGGCCAGCAGGAATCCGACCGCGAAGTGCGCGAAGCGGTCGTAGTGATTCCGCTCCCAGCCCAGCGGTCCCTTCAGCCAGTCGAAGATCGGCACGCGCTCGTGCGTGTAGTGCGCCCCGACGAGCAGGATGATGCCCTCGATGAACATCAGCCGGTACGCGAGCGGCGTGAAGCGGTACCACCGGGCGGTGGCGATCAGGAGCACGAGTCCTCCGAGAGGCGTCGCCAGCTCCAGCAGGTAGTCCGCCAGGTGGTACGGCCGGACGGCCGACCACGCGGTGACGGCCAGGAAGACCGCCCCGAGCATCCACAGTTCACGTCGTTCGTGGGGGGGCGCACAGGACATGACGCGCCAGTATAGCTTCACTGGGCCCGCGCTACTGCCCGCCCACCCGCGGCGCCTCGATCCGCCGGTCGATCGTGAGGCGGGCCGCCTCCTCGACCCGCTCGACGACGACCGGGTTCCCGGCCTGGCGGTTCCATCGAACCTGACCTGCCGCGGCCGCGAGGGCTATCCGAATGCGACTGTCACCAGAACCGAGGGGCGGGCGGGCCGCGCCGCCGTCTAACCTCATGTGGGCCCGCGCCGTCGCCGACCTGCGCCACCTCGACGGTCATCTCCTCGGCGCCAACGGCGAATCGACAGCCGAGTCCGAGGGGACTATGCTGCTCGGCACGCGAGACGCCGGAGAAGAGCCGGGCCCCGGAACGGAGGATGCGATGCCTGGGACGCCGATCGGTGACTACGGGAGGGCGCCACGCCTGGCGGGCGTGCTCGGCAGCCGGTTCCGGCTGGGTGCCGCGTCGATGGTCGCGATCGTGCTCGCCTGTTCGCCATTGTCCGCCCAGGTGCCGGCGCTCGCCGTCGACATCGTCGTGGTCGACAGGACGGGCAAGGTACCCGACGCGCTGGCGCCATCGGACCTGGCCGTGACCGTCGGCGGCCGGTCGCGATCCGTGCTGTGGGTCCGGCGAGTCAGCCGCGGACCCGGGGCCCTGGCAGACGCCGGGGCCAGACGCGCCGCAGGTCCGGCGGGTTCGGCCTTCGTGGCCGAGCCCCGTCGAACGGTCGTCATGGTCGTCGATGAACAGTCGTTTCCGGCGGGCCGGGAACGGCTGCCAATCCAGGTCTCGGCCGCGCTGCTCGATCGACTGGGCCTCAACGACCAGGTGGCGCTCGTCCGCCTCCCCCTCGCATCGGCCTCGGCGCCGTCATTCACCACCGATCGGCCCGTGGCCCGCGACGCGATTGGGCGGATCGCCGGCCGCCTCGCGATCGAAGAGCGAGCCCAGGATGGCATCACCGCCGACTGGCGGCACATCGGCAGCGACCTGAACCAGGCCCGTGGAACCGCGGGGGACCCCGAGCGTCCGAGGCCCTCCGCCCTGCTGGAAATGCCCGACGGCACCGAGGACGGCGCGGGAGACAGCCTGGATGGACTCCTCCGGACGTTCACGGCGCTGTCGACGGTGCCCGGACGGAAGATCGTCGCGTTCGTCTCGGCCGGTCTGGATGACAGGGCCGCCCCCCGCATCACGGCCGTGGCTCGTGCGGCGACGGACGCGCGGGTCACCCTCCACGTGTTCAACCTGGCGCCCGCGTTGGGCAACCGGGTGCAGCGGGCCAACGCGCAGGTGCTCGCGAGGCTGGCGCAGGCCTCGGGCGGCCTGTCGATCGAACCCGGCCGCGATCCGGCCAAGGCCATCGAATCGCTGATGCCGGCGCTTCAAGCGTGCTTCGAGGTCGGCCTCCAGCGCGAGGACGGCGACACGCGAGCCGCCGACGCGACCCTTCGCGTGGAGGCGAGACGCCCCGGCCTCGTCGTCCGCGCGCCGGCGTTCGTCGGACCTCGGGCCCCGGCAGCCGAGGACGTGGAGCCGCCGCTCCCCCGTGCCGCTCCGGAGCCGGTTCGGCCGCCTGAGTCCTACCAAGGCGGAGGCCGCGTCCAGCCGGCCCCGCCTCCGGTGCCGGCGAGCCGCGCCAGGAGCCCCGAATTCGACATCCTTCTCGACAAGCTCACCGAGTACGCGCAGGCGTATGCGGGACACTTCTCGGCTCTGGTCGCAGAGGAATCGTACCGCCAGAGCGTGCCGCTCCAGCGCCAACAGCGACGGCTGCGCTCGGACCTGCTCTTCGTCAGGTCGGAAGCCTCGACCGAGTGGGTCTCGTTCCGCGACGTGTTCGAGGTGGACGGCCAGCCCGTTCGCGATCGCGACCTCAGGCTCGAGAAGTTGTTCCTTTCGCCGGCGTCCTCGGGACGGGCTCGGCTGGAGGCGATTCGCGACGAGAGCGCCCGGTACAACCTCACTCCGATCGCGCGGACGATCAACGTGCCGTTGTATCCGCTCAAGATCCTCCTGCCGGAGAACATCGGTCGCTTCCACTTCTCACCGGGCCGGGCAGCCGAGGTCGATGGCGTCAGGGCGGAGTCGGTGGTCTTCACGGAAATCGGCCGGCCGGCCCTCGTCGCGGACCTGGACGGCCGGGACGTGCCGCTGCAGGGTCGTTTCCTCGTGGACCCGAAGACCGGCGCGATCCTCGAGTCGGCGATCTCGGCCGAGTTGATGGACGCGTCCGCCACGATCGTCGTTCGCTACGCCCGCGACGCCAAGATGGGCATGTGGATGCCGGCGGAGATGAAGGAGCGGTACCGGACCGCGGTCGGTCCCGGCACGAGGGTGCAGGCCGAGGGGATCCTGCTGGACGCGACGGCTAGGTACTCGAACTTCCGGAGGTTCCAGGTCACCACCGAGGAGAAGGTCGTGGTGCCGAAGTGAGCGGCGCGCTGCGTCGTGCGGCGGACGCCAGCCGCCGGATCCTCCTGATGTCCAGGCCCCGTCTGGTGCTGGTGAAGATGGCGCACACGATCGTCTGGGCGTTTTTCGCGTCGGCCATCCTGGCGATTCCCGTGGCGGCCTGGTACCGCCGATTCGGGCTCTTCCTGGTCCTGACGGGCATCGTCATGGTCGAGGTGCTGGTCCTCGCCCTCAACGGGATGCGCTGCCCGCTGACCGGAGTCGCCGCCCGGTACACCGACGACCGCCGCGATAACTTCGACATCTACCTCCCACTGGTCATCGCCCGGTACAACAAGGAGATCTTCGGCCCGCTGTTCGTGCTCGGGCTGCTGTTGGGTCTCGTTCGCGCGTTCATCTGAGGGAGTCGGTCGTCTGCAGGAGAGGGGGGCGATCATGGGAAGCGAGTTCACCCTGAAGGTCCGTGCGGCATCGACAGCCGGGTGGTGGACGTTCATCGCCGCCGCCGCTTTCGTCACGGTGCAGTGGCTGGGATACCTGCTGCTCATGTCAGTGAAGCCGGCGTGGGTGCTGTCCGCCTGGGGGCCGGCATCGAGCTGGGAGAGCGTCCAGTCCGTCTGGTTCTCGGCCCTGCTCCTGCTCAAGCTGACTTTGTGGCCGCTCGCGCTGGTGGCGCTCTGGCTGACCCTCTGGGCCAGGCAACTGCAGAGATGAGGTGAACGTCACGCTGGCGGCGTGTCGCCGTTCGTCCGCTTCTCCCGGGATGCCGACGACGACGTCGTCCTCAGCGGGGAACTGATCCGGGTTGGATCGTCGAGACAGCACTATCAGGCGAGGCTCCAGCGCTGGGTCGGCGCCTGCCTGTACGCGATCCGGTCGAGCGCCATCCCGACCGCGGCAGTCACCTGGCTCTCGACCCGGCTCAGCAGCAGGTTGTCGTCGTCGCGCAGACGCCAGCTGACCCTCCCGATGCGCAGCATCTCGTCCGCTTCGTCGCGACGGGCCGGACCGACGGCGTCGTACAGGCGTGCTTCCATCTCAGCCCGACCGACACCCGCTTGAGCCTCCGCAGCGCGGGTATTGCGAGGATCCGCATCCGCCAGTTCAAGCAGCGTGTGCACCAGCAGATCAGGACGGTCCAGCAGCCGCTCGGTGCCGTACATGACGTCCATGAACCGGGCGGCCAGCGCGTCGAACGCGTCCACAAACGCGGGACCGCCGGAAAGCCCGCGCACCGGCTCCCACGCGCGCGACCTTAGCGCCGGATCGGCTCCGGCCAGCGCGGCGCGGGCCTCCGACACGGCAAGTCTGAGCTGGGAGTCTTCCCGCAGCGTGGCGGCGAGATCGGCCATCGCCCGATTCCGCCGCGTGGCGAGCATGTCTTCCGACTTCAGCAATCCGGTGAACTCGTACGGGTCGTCGGGACGCACGGCGTCGGTGTAGTAGCGGGCGAGCTGCCGCACGCCGTGGGCCAGCGGAATGAACTCGTCCCAGTAGATGTCTTTCCGGCGGCGCAGTGATTCGAGCCGTTCGAGCAGGGCCGCGGCCAGTGCGGCATCTGTGGAGGCGGAGAGGTCCTGCGCCGCGAAGCGGGCGCCTTCCGATTCGAGGGCGGGGATCAGCTCGTCGGTGACGCGCGCGGCCAGCGCCGAGAGCCGTCGCAGACTTGGCCGCAGCGTGGCCGCCGCCCGCCGGCGCTACTCGACACTGGGTTCACGAGCGGCAGGCCGGGCCGAGTCGAACAGGGCATTGCACTCCGCTTCGAGCACACCGCCGATGAGCGTACACTTCCACGCCGGGCTCCGGCGCAGGACTTCGTCGGAGAGGATGTCGATCTGCCGCCAGCCCTGCCGCTGCAGGAATCGGATCGAGGAGCCGAATACGACGGTGCCGATGCCGCTCCAGAAGATGGCTCCCATGCACATCGGGCACGGCTCCGCCGTCGTGTACAGGACGAGGCCGGATGCGTCGTCTCCCAGGCCGGATTCGGCGAGGCGGTTGATCGCGTCGATCTCCCCGTGCCACGTCGGATTGATGGCCGACTGGTTCCAGCCCTCTGCCACCACCGCACCCGTCGCGCCGCGCACGATCACCGCGCCGAAGGGCAGATGCGGGCAGTTGGCCGTCAGCGCGATGGCCCGGCGCATGAAGCGTTCGTGATCGATGGGTTCCATCAGGCGGGGATGTTACCAGATGGCAGGTGGTCCATGCGGGCTGAACCGCGGGCCGGTCGTGATAACTGTGACGGTCAGCCTCGACCTTGCGGCCGAGGTTCCGCCTCGCCCACCCTAGGCGCCTTGATGCGTCCGTCGATGGTGAGGTGCGTGACCTTCCCGTCGGCGTCTTTCACGAACTCGACGGTGGTCTCTTCGACGACCTCGAAGAAGCGTGTCTCCGATTCGGGGTACAGCTCGATGCGCTGGTCGCGGTCGTTGATGATGAGCGTCCCGCCTTCGAGCGAGATGGTGATGACCCGCCCCGGCCGCATCAGGTAGCGGCCGGTCAGCGGCGCCAGCATCTCCGGCGTCACAGTCACCGTCGTCCGCGTGCGCGGCTTGAAGATCGGCCAGCCGTACTCGGCCGAGATGGCGCGCAGCACCTCCTGCGCCAGGCGCGAGCCCTGGTCGCCGTTGGTCATGACGACGGCGCCGCGGCCCGACTCGCGGAAGGCGACCATCTGGCACTTGAAGCCCGCGTTCGAACCGCCGTGGCCGAAGGTGCCCGCCGCGCCCGCGCCCTGCAGTCCGAAGCCCAGCCCGTAGCCGTCGCGCTCGACGGTGAGCATGCGGCGCGCGGTGTCGGCCGTGAGCAGGGCCGACTCGCCGCGCAGGGCCTTCTGCATCTCGAGCAGGAACCGCGCGAGATCCGTGGGCGTCGTCCACAGGCCCGCCGCGGCCATCTCCGGATACGTGTGGAAGCGGCCGGGGATGAGCGTGCCGTCCGCGCGGTGCGCCGCCGCGGCCGCGCCGCGGCGCGCGTCAGGCAGCGGTTGCTCGTACGTGCTGTCCTTCATGCCGATCGGCTTCAGCACCATCTCGGCGAGGAGATCCGGAAACGGCCGGCCGGTGACGTCCGCGAGCAGGAGCTGCATCACCGTGAAGCCGCCGCCCGCGTAGCGCCACAGGCTGCCCGGCAGCACGTCGACGCGGATCGGGCCGGTGTTGGCGGGCTTCTCGCCGTCCAGGATCTGGACGACCGATGGCACGGCGGCATCGGCGGCGTAGCCCGGAAACCCCGAAACCGTGAGTCCCGCCGTGTGGCTCAGCAGGCGCCGCAGCGTTACCTTCTCCTTCGCCGTGAAGTCGTTCTCGGGCACCTTCCACGTCTTCAGCTTTGCGTTGACGTCCTCGTCCAATGACAGGAGACCCTGCTGGACCAGACGCATCGCCGCCATCGCCGCAACCGGCTTGCTGATGGACGCGGCCTGGAAGAGCGTGTTCGGCGTGACCGGCGTGGATGAGCCCGTCTCGGCGACGCCGTAGCCGCGCGCCCACTCGATGGCGCCGTCGTTGATCACGGCGACGCTGACGCCTGGGACCTTCAGCGCCGCCATCCGGTCGGCGATCGCACCCGTCGCGGCCGGGCGGCCCGCGATCAGGATGCCCGGCAGGAGCCCGCGCTCGACACGAGCGATTTTGGCGCCCGTGGCGGCCGTTTCTGGCTGCGGCGACACCGCCGCGCGAGCCTGGGCCGCGCTGGTTGCGGGGGCTGTGCCTTGTGCGGATGGCCACACGGCCAGCAGCGCGACGACGACGGTCAGAACGGCGGCGCGGACGGGGAGAGCGGTTCGCATCGGCATCCTCGGCGGGGCAGGGAACGGGCGTGGCTCGTGGCGCATAACCGAAGATACCGGATTACCGGGCCTGAGGTTCCATCGAACCGAGCCGGCCCGGGCGGCACGCCCCATCCGAATCCGATTCTCAGCGGAACCGAAGAGCGGCCGGGCCGCGCGTCCGTCTATCCTCATACGGGCCCACGCCGGGCTCGCCCCGGCCTCCGAGCCGGAGCGCGCGCCGGCTCCCGCGCAGGGGCCCCCGAGGATCCGCCATGACGTTTATATATAGGTCCGTCTCCATCCTGACCCTGCTGCTGGCCGTGCCGGCCGCCGCCCAGGCCCAGGCCCTGTCGCCGGAACTGGCCATTCTCGCGCCGCTCGCGGGCAAGACCTGGGTTGGGCGAATGACCTCACCAGACGGCCAGCAGTCCTTCGCCATCGAGCGCACGTTCCAGATTCTCTTTGACGGCCCGGTGGTGAAGTTCTCGACGACGGCCGAAGTCGGCTCGCCCTCAGAGGGCTACTACTACTGGGACCGTGAGGCGAAGCAGGTGGCGGTGTTCATTCTCAACGCCCGAGGCGTCCTCCAGCGCGGCACGGTGTCGGTGCGCGACGGCGTCATCACCGTCGAGGGCCGCATCGTATTCCCCGACCGCGCGTTCGACTATCGCAACACGTTCGAGCTTCGGCCCGACGGCACGCTCGTCGATCGCTGGTTCCAGAATGCCTTCGGCGACTGGCGCCCCGGCCACGTCGTCGAGCTCAGGCCCCGGCAGGCGGGTGCGCCGATCGGGCGATAGGCGCGCGTGTCGATTCCCCACGTCCGCGAGGATGTCAGTCGTGTGCGGGTACGGCCGCGTCGCGGCCGATCCTCGCGTCGAGGCCGCATCATGAGCCGAGCCGCGGGCGCGGCTCGGCCCCGGGGATGTCAGGGCGACTTCTTCGAGATCTTGCGATAGATCTCATTCATCATCATGAGCCCGGCAGAGCCGTACAACTGGTGGTACTCGGCGACCATCTCGCCGTTGATGATGACCGGATCGGTCGCGACGTAGGTCTGTGCCGTGGCGATCTCCGGCGTGGCGAAGATGAAGATGCCCCTCCAGCCGTCCACGCCGTCGAGCGGGCCGGCGAACACGAGCTTGCCCTCGTCGGCCAGGCGCTGGATGTTCGCCATGTGCCCCGCGAACATCTGCGTGCGCTTCTCGCCGTCCGGGACCCTGGTCGGACCGGTCTTGAGCACGACCAGCACGTAACTCCTCATGCCGCGCTCGTCGGCGCCCAGCGACTTGGCCAACGCCGCGTCGTACGTGGATGCCGGCTTGTCCTGCGCGAGGACCGCCGCAGAACCAAGGCACATGATGCTCACGAGAACCAGGGACGTGATCCGACGCATGGGCCGCTCCTCAGTTGAGACGTCGTTGTGTTGCTGTGGCTGTCCTTTGAGGATACTCCGAATCCCGGCGCGACCACGCGACACGGCCCATGTCGACCGCCCGGGCGGCGTCACCGTCACGCGTGCAGCCCGCGCATGCCTCGCGCCTCTCCGAATCCGGCGACTCGTTGGATGACGAAGATCGCGCGGCGGCTGCCCATGCGGCGCCGGCTGCCCATGCGGCG
>CAYZYG010000036.1:4416-20535 GCA_964481395.1 uncultured Vicinamibacterales bacterium | reverse complement strand
CGGCTGCCCATGCGGCGCCGGCTGCCCATGCGGCGTCCGCCGATTGACAGCCTCGAATGCCCGGCAGTAGGCTTCCCGCGGGAAGAGCGCCCCCAATCCGTCTCTTCCGGGAGCGGGGGTCTATGACCAGAACGTCCATGCCGATCCGCACGGCTGCGATGGTGGTGTTAGCGCTGATGGCTCTCGCACCCGGCCCTGCACCCGGTGTGCGAGCCCAGGCCCAGGTGAACCTGCCGGACAACTGGACCTTTTACCAATGGCAGGGGTCCAGCACCTGGACGTTTACCCTGACCCGGCAGGCGCCCAACGTCTGGAGCGCGCGCTCGCGTAACGATCAGACCGGGGAAGAAGGCACGTGGACCTTTACGCTGGTCAGGGCCGAAGGCCAGGTCGTGGTGCTCGAACGCGCCGGCATCGGGCTGTACACCGGCACGGTCTCGAGCGACGGCAAGACCATCACGGGAACCTGCGACTTCATCGGAGGCGGGTGGAGCACGTTTCCAGGGCGAAAGCCCCCAGGTGCTGGCGGCGGCACCGGGCTCGTGTTCACCACGGACGATCTCTACTTCCTGTGCCGCGCGGCCTCGATGGAACGCGCGACCGGCGTGTGCGACAGCATCAAGGACGCGGACCTGAGGTGGTTTTGTCTGGCAGCCGCCGACCGCAACCGTCGCAGCTCGGGCTACTGCCCGTCGATCGTGAACGCCGACCTCAGGCGGGCGTGCGAGGGCGCCTCGGGACCGCGGACCTCCGGGCTCTGCGACGCCGTGGTCGATCCGGACTGGCGCGCGATCTGCAGTTCCTGGTACACCCGCGCCGACAGTTGCACCCTGATCAAGGACCCGCAGTTGCGCGACCTCTGCCGGACGGCAAACGGCATCATGTGGGACCCGCGCAACGACTTCTGCGGTCCTCTCCGGGAGGTGGGCGGGGCCACCACGCCGGTGGCATCCCCGCGGCTCACCGCCGACGGGTATCCCTCGATCGCCGGCGAGTGGACCGAAGCCCCGTACACCGTCGTCATCGTTCAGGAGGCCGGCGGCCGTTTCACGGCGACGTGCCACTACGATGGCCGGGCCTGGCGGACCGAGGGGACGATCTCCCGCGACGGCCGCGTCGAGGCCAGACTCGAGCACACGCTCGGGGTCCCGTCCAACGCCGTGGGTTACGCCCAGCGGCGGGTCCTGACGCTCAGCCCCGACGGGCAGCTCCTCACGGGGATCTCCACGTTCGAAGGCGGGTCACACGCCGTGGAGTGGCGGAGAAACCCCGCGAAGTAGCCGATTCCGCGTCGGGTGCCGCGAGGATCTGCCGTGACGTCCTCGTGGCCCTCAGGTGGGAGGGTGGCATGTCTGCGCGGTCGGGCGCTCGTCAGGCCGGAGTCGCCGTCCTGACGATGGCCTCGGTCGTCATCGTCGGCGCCTCGGTTGCGCTCGCCTCGCCGCAGGGCGTGGCGGGTGCCGGGACCAGCACCTGCATGGCCTATCGCGGAGGCCGGTGGGTGGCCGAGACGTGCGCACCTCCGCCGCCGATGCCGCTGTTGCCTGCAGGTGGGGCAGAGGTGCCCGCCGCGCCCACCGTCAGCGTGCGGGCAATCTACCGTCACGCGCGCGAGCGCATCCTCGGCCTCCTGGCAGACGGGCTCCAGGACGCACGCGGCCGAACCGGCGTCGATCCCGACGTCGCCGCGATCGCCGTCCCCGCGTTCGAACACATCCAGGAGCATCTGCCCGCGACGACCGTCTCCACGGAGAACGCGGCCGAGGCGCTCGACGCCATCAGCCTCCTCCACGCGCACCTCCATGGCTGGCGGACGGCTTACTACGTCCAGGCGCAGCGGCGCCCGCACCTGCAGGCGCAGGAAGCGGCGGTGCGGCGCGACACCGCGGAGGCGCGCGCGTACTTCGACGACCAGGCTCGCGAGATCGGCCGCTGGGAAGAAGAGCGCGAGCGGCTCATGACGCGCGTGCGCGAGGTGAACGAACGGTCGAAGGCCCTCTCGCAGTTGTCCGAGGACCTCGAAGCTGCGCTCAGGCCCGTCGCGGTGCGGGTCATCGAGCGCGTGGGCGGGCAGGTTGCCGACACCGTGTTCAGGGGCCTGTCTCCCGACGAGCGCCGCGACCTCGGCCTCGCAGACGCCGTCGCCGCCCCCACCATGCCCGTCCTCGCGCCCCTCCGATCGTTCCCCCTCATCATGGACGACCCCAGCCGCTCCGGCGTCGTCGCCATTCCGTCGCCGCCGCGCGTCCCGCCCGTGGCGCCAGACCTCGACCGCCGCGCGCTCGACGCGGGTCTCGTCGAGTCGGCCGCGAACCAGACCGTGGCGCTGGCCCGCGAGGTGAGCCGGGCCGTCGTCGATCACGTCGAGACCGTGCGCGCGATGGAACGGGCGACAGAGGCCTGCGGCGAGTACAACGGCCTCGTGGCGGACGGCTCGGCGCTCACCGTGAAGCGCGACGCCGCTCGCCGGGCCCTGGCGGAGGCCGCGCAGGAAGCCGCCGACGCCGAAAGCTGGCACGCGCTGCTGCGCTTCGACGCCTTCGCCGAACTGGCGCGCAACGGATTGTGGGCGTACTTCGACGCCGAGACGATGGACCTCGCGCGACTCGTGCGGATCGATCCCGAAGCCGCTCGGTCGTTCGCCACCGTCCAGCAGCGCGTGCTCCGCTTCGCAGACGAGGGGCTGGCGTATCTGCCCGAGGTCGTCCGCGACCTCGGCTCCCTGTCGGCAGGCCAGCAGTCGCGCCTCGACGCGTCGATGAGCGCCACCGTCTGCCGATTCGCGCGCGACATCGAGCGCGAGGCCGCGCCCGCGTTCCTGCAGCCGCTCTTCGAGCGCGTGACGTGCCGTTGACCCGTGCGCCGCTGCGGGCGCGCACGGGCCAGACACTTCTCCCCGTCAGTCGATCCAGCGGTGCTCGGCCGCGTAGGCATGCAGCTCGCGGTACGCCGGCCGTTCGATGCGCAGCGTATCGATGACGAGCCGCGCGAACTCAGTGTCGCCTTCCAGATCGGGGAAGACGCCCGCGAGGCGCGCCTGGAACATCCTGAACGTGGGATGCGCGTGCTGCGGCCCGCGGATGGCCGCCACCAGCCCGTCCAGCATGCGGTACATCGCCTGCTGGGTGGCTTCGGTCGCGCCGTACGACTCGAGCACGGAGGCGAGCGGCTTCGTCGTCGACAGCAGCCGGAACAGGAGGTCCTGCGTGGTCCTGAGGCTGGCGACCTCGGCCTCGAGGGCGGCCACTCGGGCGGCGAGTTGAGTGTCGGACTCCATGGACTCCATTATCCGATCATGAACTCGACTCCGGCCGCCGCGTGAATCGTGGGCCACCGTGCGAAGTCGCGCTCGCCGAGAAGGCCGCGCCACTCATGGCCGGCGCCGAAACCAGGGTGCTCGACGTCTACGACACCATCGAGTCGGCGATGACGACGACGGGCGACATGGTGAAATACTGGCCACGGCAGGATGTCGATGGACACGCCACGACGCATCACGGCGACTGTTTTGAGATCTTGCGAGAGATCTCGTTCATCTTCACCCGACGAACCCGTCGCGGTCTCAGCACTCCCGAGATCGGGACACCGGCTCGACGCGTGCGCCGCTACTGCTCCCACGTATAGATACGTGTCATCACCAGCGGGTGCGGCGCGGCGATGGAGCAGACGATCGACATGGGCGGACACGCGTTGTCGGGTCCACAGGCCGGAGGGGCCGGCACCACCGCCTCGCCGTTTGCCGCCGTCTCCTTGCCTGACGCCGCCGTGAGTGGCGCGAAGAGGACGGCGCCTTCCGTGCCCTGCAGGCCGATCCGGCACGAGGCGGTCGCGCTCGCACCGGGCGCGCCCGCCAGCTTGAGCTTGGCCGCGGTCCGGAAGGTCAGTCCTGGGACCCAGCCCTTGGGCCGCTTGATGTCGAGGCTCAGCTTGCCGGTGGTCTTCTGCTCCTTGCCGCCGGTGCCCGCGCAGCGGATGTCGAACTCGACCGCGGTTTCGCCGCTGCCGGCCTTCTCGAGGCGGCAGCCCGGGCCGAGCGATCCAGCCGACGGCACCAGCAGGCTGGCGTCGCGGAACACCCATTGAGGACCTGCGGGCTTGGAGTCGGCGCCGTTCCACCCGCCCCACGCGTCGCCGCCCTCAATCGGTGCGTCGCACACGGTCCATCGCCCGGTGAACGAGCCGCCCTCGAACGCCAGACGGAACCGCCCCCAGTAGTGCTGGCCGTCGTAGACGGCCGGTGCGCAACGCTGGCCCGAGTCATCTTCCGTCCACCAGGTTCCCGAGAAGATGCCGTCGATGAAGAAACCGCTGAGCCTGGCCACACTGCCGGACGGCGTCTTGAAGGTGCCGATGTAGCCGGCGCCGCCCGTTTCGAACGTGACCGGGCCGCGGCTCGAGTACCAGGTGCCCGCGATAGCGCGGCTGGTGGGGATGCTTTTCACCTGACCGAGCTGAGCCGAGGCCGGGGTCGGAGCCGAGAGTGCGAGCGCGCACGCCAGAAGCGTCGCCAGGCGGTTGAGCATGCAGTCCTCCGCTGTGCGGATCACCGTGATGTCTGGTTGCCCTGGCGCTCATTGTAGCGCGCCCGAGGTCGCAACGCCCTGGTGGCGTGCAACCTGGCCCGGACCTGAAGTCCCTCTCTGCGGGCTCGTGCGCACGCGAGGCTCGCCGGCGAAGCCGCTCCGGCCCAGACCCTCTCGCCGGAACCCGCAATCCTGGCGCCGCTTGCGGGCAGTCAGCGGCGCGCGGGGCACCTCTGCCCCGCCTGCAGGCAGCAGCGGCTTGGGCAGCGGAGGCGCGCAGGTCTCGGCCACCCACCGGCCTCCGCGATACGCCATGCTGGGCTGGGGCCTTAGTCGAGGTCAGCACAATAAGACAGAACAACACGCGCAGGCCGGCTCGGCGCACCAGGTGCTCCTTCCCGTCAGTCGATCCAGCGGTGTTCGATTGCGTAGGCGTGCCGCCCCCGCGTTCCTGCAGCCGTTCATCGGGCGCGCGACCTGCCGTTGACCCGCGCGCGGCGGCGGCCGCCCAACCCAGACGCATCCGCCTGGCCGTCGGGGTATACTGACGCCCTCATGCGAAGGGTCGTCGTGGTCGGGCTCGTCTCAGGCTCGGGCATGGCGCTCCTCCAGATGGCCACCGAGGCGGGCGAAGTCGGCCTCGGAGACGCCTGCGCGCACGCCTCACAACGTCCACGCTCGGATTGTGGGGTGCTGCCGCGTCCTTCCTCGCCGTCTTCCTTGGCGCCGTGGGCCTCTCTTCCGAAACCAGCGCCCGGACCATCGTCAACGTATTGTCACGACCCGTCGAGCGCTGGACGTACCTGACCGGGCGATGGCTGGGGATCCTCGGGTTTCTGTGGATGTTCCAGGTCCTGGGCATCACGATCGGGCTGGGCCTGGCCATCGGGCTCGACGCCAGGTTCACACCGATGCTCTGGTTCGAACGGGTGGGCATGCTGGTGCACGCCGCGTTGCTGAGCGGCGTGAGCCTCGGGCTGAGCGTGGTCCTGCCGCCGGTGGTGTCGGGCGTGATCGCGTTTCTGCTACCGGTGCTGCCGGGGATTGCCGGACTCCTGCTCGGCAACCCGAGCTGGTTCGTCCGACTGCCGATGCCCGGCATCTACTGCGTATCGCCGGCGGTTATGCCAGTCGATCTCATCGGCGACAGCTTCTCGAAGGAGTTCATGGAGCCGCAGTACGGGCTGTACGCGCGGGTGCTCGCCGAGAACCTGCTCTACGCGATCGCGGCGTTCGCGCTGGCGTGCGTGGTGTTCGGGCGTCGCGAGGTGACGCTGCGATAGGCGCGGTGTCGCGGCCAGACAGTGGTTCCATGAGACTCACCCGCGTAACGGCGGAGTTCCATCGCAGACAAGGATCGGCGCGTGGGGGCGGCGCATGACGACGCCGCTTTGAGGCCGGGCCGTCCGCGCCCGCCGGCCGGCGCTGTCGGCTGCGTGCGACGCCAGCCCCGGACGAACCGGCCGGTGGTCGCCTTGACACACTTCGTGGCTTACCTGGTAAGCGACATGGTATACTGTGCCAGACACCGCGGTCGTGGAGGACGTCATGGCAGCAGCCACGCTGACGGAGAAGGGCCAGATCGTCATCCCGGCCGAGATCAGGGCACGCTACGAACTGACGCCGGGCACGCAGGTCGAGTTCGTCGATGAGGGCGGCGCCATCCGGCTGATCGTCCGGCGCCGCGTGGCTCCGTCAGATCCGTCGGCCGGTTATGGCATGGTCAGGATCCCTCCACGGCGGCCGGGACAGGCGCCGCGCCGCCTCTCGGCGTTCGACCCTGCCGCGCTCGTGCGCCGGAGCCGGGGCGCGCGATGATCGCGGTCGACACGAACATCCTCGCCCGCTTCTACTGCGATGACCCGAGCGATCCCGAGGCCAGGCAGCAGCGCCCGCTGGCGCGTCGCGTGCTGCTCGAGTCGTCAGCGGTGTTCGTGCCGCTGTCGGTGGTGCTCGAACTCGAGTGGGTGATGCGCGGGTTCTACCAGACCGCACCGGCGTCGTTCTGCCAGGTGGTCGAACACCTCATCGGCATGCCGCACGTGACGGTCGAACGCTGGGAGGCCGTCAAGGACGCGTTGGACTGGCATCGTCGTGGCCTCGATTTCACCGATGCCCTGCACCTGAGCTGCAGCGGATCCTGTGCACGGCTCGTGAGCTTCGACGACCGCAGATTCGTCCGCCGAGCCCGTCGCCTCGGTCTCGCCCCGCCGGTCGTCTTGCCGGGCGAGGTGTAGCGCCGTGGGGTGCCGCCGTCGGCGCCCGCCTCACCGCCCCGCCGTGAACCGGAACGGCGCGGGCTTCAGGGCCGTGGCGCACGAGACGTCGAGGCCGTCCACCGAGCCTGCGGCCAGGAACCGCTGACGGATGTCGGTGACGCACGGCCCGCCGACGCCGTGGGCGCCGGGCACGACCACGTGCAGGCTGCGGGGCAGATGGCGGGCCGCCTCCTCGCCCCACATCGGGGGCGTGACCGGATCGAGCGTGCCCGACAGGAGCAGCGTCGGCACGTCGACTCGGACGGGCTCGCCGAAATCTGCGGCGATCTCCGATGTCGGCCAGATGGCGCACATCCGCTTCTGCTCGCGGACCCGCCCGTCCCCCGCGAGCGTGCCGCCGGCAACCTTCACGATCTCGTTCTCGCTGATGCGGGCGACATCCTCAGCGCACGTGACGCTGAGCAGGTGCCCGAGCGCCAGGCTCATGCGCAGGTTCCGCTCGCTCGTGAGGCCGAGTTCGGCAAACGGCTCGAAGTCGCCCGCGAACGCCCGGTGAATCAGGAACGGCACGAGGCGGTTTCGCGCGCCCGAGTACATC
Source organism: uncultured Vicinamibacterales bacterium (assembly GCA_964481395.1). Taxonomy (GTDB): domain Bacteria; phylum Acidobacteriota; class Vicinamibacteria; order Vicinamibacterales; family JAKQTR01; genus JBFMFH01. Next base: position 13,195 of record CAYZYG010000036.1, on the reverse strand, counting down.
ATCACGCGCAGCGCTTCGAGGAACCCGTCGCGCGACAGCATGACCGCAGTCTTCACCCTGGTGACGGGATGGGTGACCGAGGTCGCGGCTGGCTTGGCTTCGAGGCGCGCCAGAATCGCGTGGAACTCTTCGTCGAGCTCCGGGACCGCGACGCGGCAATCGGCGTCGGCGGTGCATCCGGCGATGAGACCCCGGATGGCCAGGTCGAGGCCGGCCGGGTGGTTGAGCGGGTTCTTGTTGGCGATGGGGAGCACGCCGCTCAGCGTCGCCGTGCGGACGCTCGCCGGATGCTGCCGCATGTACACCAGCGCCATCCGCGTCCCGTACGATCCGCCGGTGACGTTGATCCGCTCGTAGCCCAGGGCCCGGCGCAGTTCGTCGTAGTCGTCGGCCGCCAGGGGCGTCGAGTACTTCGTCAGGTCGAACTGCTTTTCCAGCTCGGCGAGGCACGGCCTGAACACCTCTTCTCGAAACAGCGGATCCAGGTACCCCTGCACGTTCCCGTCGTCGACGGCCTGCGGGCAGGCGAGCCTGTTGTCGCCGCCCGTGCCGCGCTGGCCGGCCAGCACGATGTCGCGCTCGGCGAGCATCCACGACTCCAGGTGTCCACGCCACGACTGCGAGGCGTCGGCGCCGGGGCCGCCGGCGAACACGAACACGGGGTCGGGCTTCGGCCTCGCGCTCCTGGCGTGGAGAATCACGACGGGGAGGTGGATGAGGCGGCCCTTGCCGGCCTGGCGGTCTTCGAAGACGGCGAAGGTGCCCTCCGAGATCCTGACGCCCGTCTGCTCGTCGACCCTGGCGGCCAGTTTCAGGCGTGACTGGAGCGGCGGTTTCTCCACGTCGGCCAGCCGCTGCCGCACCATGGCGTCTCTCTGGGCCACTGGCGCGGCGGCGCACAGGCCGACGATGGCGATGATCGCTCCGAGCTTCCAGTTCGTTGGCTGCATGGGACCTTCCTCCGTTCAACCCGGACCGTCGAGCAGAAAGGCCGGCCACGCGCGGGCGCTGAGACCCAGCCGTTCCACGGCGGGGATCTGCTCGCGGTCGCACACGACGAGCGGGCGGTACTGCGGGTGTCTCGCGGTGAACTCGGCCAGCCCACGCAGTCGCACGGGGTCGATTCGGCCCGTCTTCACTTCGATCGCCAGGCGTCCCCACTCGCCGTCGACGATCGCGTCGACCTCGAGCGGCTCCTCGCGCCAGTAGCGCACCTGCTGGCCGGCGTTCCATGCGTGTGCCAGGCAGGCGTTCTCGACCCACGCGCCGAAGCGGGCCGGGTCTGTCGAGGGGGAGGGCGGGCCGGCGGGATCGGCGACGGTCAACAAGGCGTTGCTGAGCGCGACGAGCTTCGGGGGCGCGGCGCGGCGCCGGCCGGCGCGCGACGTGAACTTGTCGACGGTCGCGATCAGGAACGCGTCCTCGAGCAGCGCCAGGTAGTGCGCAATCGTCTCCAGGGCGCCGGGGTCCTGGAGCTGGCCCTGGATCTTTGCCAGCGCGACGATCTGCGCGGGATGCGAGACGGCAACGCCGAAGACCTGCCGCAGCAGACCCGGTTTGCGGATGGGCCCGATCGCCAGCACGTCACGGCCGATGGCGGGCGCGACAATGGCGTCTCTCACGTAGGCCGACCAGCGAGGGACGTCGCCTCGCAAGGCGAACGCCCCTGGGTAGCCTCCCAGGTTCACGATGGCGTTGACGGCATCCTCAGGTTCGCAGGCGAACGCGTCGACCAGGGACCGCGCGGACCAGTGCGTCAGGGTGATGCGCTCGAAGCGTCCCGCGAGGCTCTCGCGCGATCCGGTGGCCAGCCGAAGGGACGACGACCCTGTGGCGACGATGTGGATCGGCAGGTGGCGGCGCCGGATCCGATCCCATTCGCCCTTCAGACGGCGGGACCACTCGGGCAGCAGGTGCGCCTCGTCGAGCAGCACGACGGCGCGGCCGCGACCGCGCGCCACGGCTTCGGCCTCGTTCCACAGGCGTTCCCAGAACCCGGGCAGGGCCGCCTCGGGCGCGTCGGCCGCGTGGTAGCGGGCCTGGGCACCCACGTGACGGGCCAGCTCGAGGAGCAGCGTGGTCTTGCCGACCTGTCGCCCCCCGACGAGGAGTTGGATGCGTCCCGGGGCCGGCTCGGCCAGACGCCGGTGCAACTGGGCCAGCGCCCCGGCGTACGACGAGGCGGCTTGGGAATCTGTCATTGTCGATTAATTATTCGACTATACATGAATCCTGTCAACTTCCGCCCGGCAGCACGTGTCGGACGAGCGCAGGAACCCCCGGGCCGTCCGGTTCGTCAGTGAACCTGAGGCCCTCGACCGGGCTGTCTGGAGGAACCATGCGCTACCGCGGCAGCCGTGCCGGAACCGTCGTGCTCGCTCTCGTTCTCGCAACCGGGTTCTCCACCGATGTTCGCATCGGCGCCCAGGGCAAGGCCCTGGTTCCCGACCTCGCGAAGGTGGCCACCGGCCAGGGGTGGAAAGTGGTGGGCCGGACCGCGACCGCGGTGGAGGAGGACGGCCGGAAGGGCGTTCGCTTCGACGAGCAGCCCAGTGCCGGGGTGGCCTGGCTCGTGGGGGCGGATTTCGGAGACGGCGTCATCGACGTCGATCTCAAGGGCCAGAACGTCCCGCAGCGGAGCTTCCTCGGCATGGCCTTCCGCCTGGTGGATGAGGAGACGTACGACGCCGTCTACTTCAGGCCCTTCAACTTCAAGAACCCTGCCGAGCTGAACCGGTCACACGGCGTGCAGTACATCTCGCATCCCGTGCACACCTGGCAGAAGCTGCGCGCCGACACGCCCGGCGTCTACGAGCACGCCGTCGAACCCGTGCCCGATCCCGACGGCTGGTTCCACGCGCGCCTTGTCGTGACCGGCTCGCGCGTGCAGGTCTACGTGAACGGCGCGTCCGCTCCGTCGCTGACCGTCGAGACGCTGAACGACCGCCGGGGCGGCCCCGTCGGCCTCTGGGTCGGCAACGGGTCCGGCGGCGCCTTCGCGAACCTTACTATCACGCCCGCGCGATAACGGCAGGGCCCGCTTCCGCCCCCGGCCCGCGTGTCTGGTTCCGGATGGCGCCCCAGACACGCGTCGGGCTGAAGGCCCGGCAGGCCCGAATCGACCGCGCGGCGCCGCGGACGCTGCGTCCGAGCCCGGCGTCGGGCAGGACGTTCCTCCTACCTGAAGAACTACAACGGTGCCGGCGATATCGGCATGAGCCGGACATTTCTGGAAGGCAAGGTCGAGGGGAGCGCCCTGGCCGGGTGGTACCAGCAGCCCGACGGTTCGGCGAAGCTGACGCCGAGTGGGGCCAGGAAGGTGTCGGCGTTCGTGCCTGCGGGCTGGTCCGGCGGAACACTGCGCATCACCGGGTGGGTCGGGCACACGATTGGCGGCTGGTTCGACGGCCCGGCACCGCAGCGCTTCGAGTTCGACTACGTCTACGTCTGGCAGCCCGAGAAGTGACGTTCCGCCGCGGTGGGGAGTGACTGCCCGCGGCAGCCGTGCCGGAACCGTCATACTCGCGATCGTTCTCCCACCCGGATTCCCCACCGATGTGCGTATCGGTGCCCAGGGCAAGACCCTGGTTCCGGACCTCGCGAAGGTGGCCAGCGGCCGGGGGGGGACGATAACAGGCCGGACCGCGATCGCGGTGGAGGCGGACGGCCGGAACGACGTTCGCTTCGACGAGCCGTCCAACGCCGGGGTGGCCTGGCTCGTGGGGTTGATTTCGGGGACGGGTCACGACGTCGATCTCAAGGGCCAGGGGCGCGGCCGCGGCCAGGCTGACGCTGGCGATGATCGCGCCAATCCTCCAGCGCGTTCGCTGCATGGGAGAGTCCTCCGCGCCGCCCGGTGTGCCCGCGCCGGCGCGGCAGGCGCCCTTCCCCGGAACCCCCGAACCGGGCCGGACGTCTATCAGACCGATGCCCCGCCCCGGTGCCGGGCAGCGAGACGCCCCCGCGCGAAAGGAGTTCGACCATGAGGATCGCGTGGTGCGCGGCCGGCTTGGCGGCGCTCGTGACTCTGTCTGCCGGAGCCCAGGCCCCGGCCCCGACCGACCAGGACCGGGAGGCTATCCGGCAGGCGGCGTACGACTATGCCGAGGGCTACTACGAGGGGGCGGCGGATCGCATGGCGCGCGCCGTGCACTCCGCCATCGTCAAGCGCGGCGTCGTGACGCGGCCCAGCTTCGGGGCGCTGTTCATGCCCATGAACGCCGAGACGCTCGTCGAGGCCACGCGCAACGGCGGCGGCAAGGCCACGCCGCCCGACAAACGGGGGCTGGCCTTCGCCCTGCTCGACCTGCGCGGTGACGTCGCGTCGGCGCGCATCTTCACGTCCGGCTTCAACGACTACCTGCACCTGGTGAAGCAGGACGGGGCGTGGCGGATCGCGCACGTTCTGTGGCAGCCGCCGTCGCCCACGGGAGTGGCCAACGCCGAAGCCGACACGGCCGCGGTCGCGAAGGCGGTCGCGGATCTGGTGGCGGCGCTCTCCGGGGGCGATGCCGCGCGGATCGAGGCGCTCGTGCATCCGGAGGCGGCGCTGCGGACCTTCCGCCAGAGCCCGTCGGGCCGGACGTTCATCATCGAGGGGAACCGCGACAGCGTTCTGGCCGCGGCGGCCGAGAAGGCCGTGCCGCCCATGACCGGCGCCGAGAACAAGGTGCTCGACGTCTACGACACCATCGCGTCGGCCATGACGACGTCGGCCACCGCGGCGTACTACTGGCACCTTGCGAAGCAGAAGGACCAGTGGCGGGTGGTGAATCTGCTGAGGCGCTGATGGAGTGCGCATGGCCATCGGCCATCACCCGGCCCTGGCCCGCGCCCAATCCATGCCCCACCCACGCCTGTTCGAGCGCTACCTGGCCGTGTTGGGCGTTTCCGAGCGGCGCCCGTCGCTCGACGCCCTGGCGGAGCTGTTGGCGGCGCACCTTGCCAGGATTCCCTTCGAGAACCTCTCGAAGCTGCGCGGCCGCCACGGACGGTCGGAGCAACGCCTGCCGAGCCTGGCTCGCTACCTCGACGGCATCGAGCGCTGGGGGCTCGGCGGTACGTGCTACGCCAACAACGTCCACCTGCACGAGCTGCTCGTGCACCTCGGGTACGACGCCGCGCTGTGCGGGGCCGACATGTCGATGCCGGACGTGCACGCCGTGAACGTCGTGTCGCTCGGCGGCTGCCGGTACCTGGCCGATGCCGGATACGCCGCGCCGCTCGTCGAGCCGCTGCCGATTGATGCCGACGAGACGCCCGAGATCGCCTGGGGGCCGTTTCGCTACACCTTTCATCCCACGGGGCCTGACGGCAGGCCGATGCTCGAGATGGATCGGGGCGACGGCCGGACGCACGGCTACCGCGTCAACCTGCGCCCGCGCCGCGCGAGCGACTTCACCGGGGTGATTGCGGACTCGTATCGGCCCGAGGCGACCTTCATGAACGCCGTGCTCGTGTCGAAGTACGGCGCGCCTCGATGGGCGATGCTGCGGAATCTCGTGCTGATTCGTGGGAGCGCTGCCTCGGCCGAGGTCACGCCGATCGCGAGCGCGGCCGATCTGCCCGCGGTCATCGAGCGGGAGTTCGGGATTCCCGCCAGTCTCGTGGCGGAGGCGCTCGACGGCGTGTCGCTGACGACGTCGCTGTGAGGGCGGGTGCGGCCTGCCGGTCAGTCTCGCCCATCGTCGAGCCGGGTGCGCCGCCGAGACGTCGTCATCCCCGCAGCGGCTTCGTCATTCCCGCGCGGCCTCACTGGCTCGCGAGCCGGGGGCGGGCTTGCCTCGCCGTAGCTCGAAGAGCGAAGGCGGGAATCCAGCCCAGCCCGCACCCGCCCGCGTCTCCGTGTGGCACACTGGTGCGCATGGCCGCGATCACCCGGATAGACGACGGCGTGTGGGCGTGCGAGGTCGACCTCGAAGAGTACCGCGTTCGCGGCGCGCTCGTCGTCGGCCGCCGCCGCGCGCTCGTGTGGGACACGCTCTCCCATCCCCGCGACATGGCGGCCTGGCTGCCGCTCATCTCCCCGCTCGATCTCGTCATCGTCTACAGCCACGCCGACTGGGACCACATCTGGGGCACCGCCGGGCTGCCGCACGAGCGCGCCGAGATCGTCGCCCACCGCGCGTGCCGCGCCCGCTTCGACGCGGACGTGCCCGCGACGCTGCGCGAGAAGCAGGCTGCCGAGCCCGGCGCCTGGGACGACGTGGCGCTCGTGCCGCCGACAGTGGTGATGGACGACGAGCTCGAGGTGGATCTCGGAGGTGTGACCGTGGAGCTGCGGCATCTGCCCGGGCACACCACGGATGGCATCGTCGGATTCGTGCGCGAGCGCGGGCTGCTCCTCGTAGGTGACGCCGTCGAGACGCCACTGCCCGTGGTGCCGCCCGACGCGCCGCTCGCGCAGTGGATCGAGGAACTCGAGCGGTGGGCCGCGCATCCGGGCGTGCGAGCCGTCGTGCCCGCGCACGGCGACACGGGGAATGCCGCCGTCATCCGGCGCACGTCCGCGTATCTGCGCGGGCTGCAGACCGGCAGGCCCGTCGATGTCGCCGGGCCCCTCGACCCGTTCTACCGCGAGACGCACGAGGCGAATCTCAGAGCGTTCCCCTCGCGCGTGCGTTGAGGCGCCGCCAGAACTTCTCTCTTTTCTGTCACGCTTTTGTCACAATCGCAGAGTCCGATCGCACAGAGGCTGGGGGTTGGCCGCGGGTGGCAGGCAACTGGCTCGGCAACCGCCAGAACCCAACGTCGATCCCCGGCCTCTCGTACAGATTGAGGTGCCCGACCCATGACGAGACTCATCGTTCCCGCCGCGTGCGTCCTGATCCTGTGTGGCGCCGCGCTGGTGCTCGCGCAGGATTCGACTGCCGGATCCCAAGCCGGCGCGGTCCCAGGCATTGCCGGCATCTGGAAGCTCAATACGGACCTCAGCGACACCGGCGAGCGGCTCGCGGAGGGCGGTCGCCCGCCCGGCGGAGCTCCCGGCGGGGGCATGCCGCCCGGCGGAGGCGGTGGTCGAGGCGGGATGGGCGGCGGCATGCGGGGAGGCATGGGCGGCTTGGGCGGCAGCCAGCCCGACCGGGCGGAATCCCAGCGGCTCCGCCGAATCGTGCAGGAGGCGCTGGAACCGCCGAAGTCTCTGACGATCGTCCCGGACGGTCCGAGGATCTCGCTGACCGCTGGAGACGGGAGCGCGTTCACCTACGTGGCCGACGGCAGCAAGCAGGGGCAGCTCACCGGCGACGGTGAACTCGAGCACCGGACGAAGTGGAACGCCGCCCAGCTCGTGATCGAGACGAAGATCCAGGACGGCCCGAAGGTCACCCGCACTTACGCTCCCTCAGGCGACACCCAGCTCATCGTCATCGTCCGGCTCGAAGGCGGAGCGTCTCCCCGCCCTGTCGTCGTCCACCACATCTACGATCGGAAGGACTGACTTGGCGACGCGGCGCAGACGATAACCGCGTTCGCGCTCAGCGCCCGACCGGCAACCGCAGTCGATCCGGGTCGACGCGCTCGTGGATCCACGGCGCGAGCCCTGGCGCGAGGTAGAACGTCGGCGCAAGCAGATCGTCGGTCGCGCGTATCGCGCCTTCGTCAACCGCGCGCCTGGCGAGCGGCGTGTTCGGGTAGATGCGGATGCCCACCGTGATCCGCAGCGAGTCGAGACGAAGCGACTCGGCAAACGCGAGGCTCTCTTCGACCGTCTCGCGCGTCTCGCCTGGACCGCCAAGGAGCAGGAAGCCCATCGTGCGGATGCTGTGTCGCTCGAGAAGCTCGCGCGTGCGGCGCACGTCTTCCGGCGTGTACCTCTTGTTCATCTCGCGGAGCACCGCGAGGCTGCCGCTCTCGAAACCCAGGCTCACTTCGGCGCACCCGGCGCGTGACAGCGCCGCCACGAACGCCTCCGTGACGCGGTGCGGGTAGAGAATGCACCGCCACTCGATGTCGAGTGCGGCTGTCTCGAGGAGCCCGCAGAGCGACATCGCGTACGGCTCCGGAATGTTGAAGGAATTGTCGACGAAGAAGAAGCGGCGGAAACCCGCGAGAGCCAGGTGTCCGATCTCCGTGACGACCGTCCCGGGGGATCGCGTTCTGATGACGCGTCCCTGGATCGCCGACGTGGCGCAATACGAACAGTCGTTCGGGCAGCCGCGGCGCGTCTGGACGGGAATCCAGACGTCTTCGCCAGCCGAGCGCGCCGATGCCGTGAGCACGTCATCCCAGAAGGGGCATCCGTCGAGGTCTCCGCGATGCCGCGCGGGCGACGACGCGGTGCGGGAGTGAAGCCCCGGGATGCCGGAGGGATCCTCACCGGTGCCGAGCCGGCGCAGCAGCTCGACGAACGCGATCTCCCCGTCGCCGGCGATGCCGAAGTCGGCGCCGAGGTACCTAAGCGTCTCATCGGGGAAGATCGAGTATCCCGGTCCGCCAAGGATGACGGGAGCCGTGCTGAAGGCGCGGCAGGCATCGATGACGGGGGTGATCTGGGACAGGAGGAATCGCGGCTGTTCGCGGTTCTGATCGTCGATGTTGCGAACGGAGATGCCGACCGCCTCTGGAGCGAATGCGTCGATGGCGTGCGCCACCGCGCCGCTGGGATCGGCGCAACTCAGCAGATCGAGAAACCGGACGTCGTGACCCGCGCGCCGCGCGGCGCCCGCGACGAGGCCGGCGCCGAGCGGCATCGTGATCATGTTGCCGCGCTCGGTGTTCGCGGCGATCAGGAGCACCCTCATCGGGCGGATCATACGTCCGGAACGGGGTCCACGTCCCT
>CAYZYG010000036.1:0-4316 GCA_964481395.1 uncultured Vicinamibacterales bacterium | reverse complement strand
AGCAGCAGGCGTTCGAGCACCTGGCGGCCGTGTGGAACGCCTCGCTATGGACGCGCGAAGCCGCCGGTCACCCGGAGCAGGTGTGGGCCATTCGCGTCACGGCCGAGTTCTTTGCCGTGCTGCGGGCCGCCCCGCTCGCGGGGCGCGCCTTCGCGTGTACATTCCGCCGGCCTTCCGCGGCGAAGACCGCGTGCGGGCCGACAACCGCAACTCCAACCCCCTGGTGATCGGCCGAGGGTCTGAAGCCAGGGGTGTCCATCGCCCAGGCGCAGGATCGGATGGGCGCCGTCCTGGCCTCCCTCGACGCGCGGTATCCCCGCTGGGCTCCCCGGATGCGCGCGGAGGTCGTGCGGCTGCACGACCATCTGGTCGGGTCCGTCCGGCCGTGGATAGTGATGCTGCTCGCCACCGTGCTGCTCGTGATGGTGATCGCCTGCGCGAACGTGGCGAACCTCATGATGGCGCGGGCCACCGTCCGCGGGCCGGAACTCGCGGTTCGGGCGGCGCTGGGCGCGTCGCGCTTGGCCTTCGCGCGGGCCGTGGCGGCCGAATTCGCCGTCCTGTCGATCGGCGGCGCCGCGCTGGGCGTGCTGCTCGCCTGGCTGATCGTGCGCGGCCTCGTGCCCTGGCTTCCCGCCGGGCTCCCACGCGCGGCGGCCATCGGCATCGACCTGCGCGTCCTCGGGGCGGCGGCGGCCGCGTCCATCCTGACCGGCATCGGCTTCGGTCTGCTGCCCGCGCTCCGGTGGTCGCGGCCCGATCTCTCGAGCGCGATGGGGAGCGGCAGCCGCTCGACCACCGCCGGCTCGCGCACGCACCGCCTCCGCAACGCGCTGGTCGTGGTGGAGGTCGCGCTCTGCAGCGTCCTCCTCGTGGAAGCCGGGCTGTTCGCCGGGAGCTTCGCGAAGCTGGTCCAGGTGCCGTCCGGGTTCGACTACGCGAACGTCCTGGCGCTGAAGGTAGGCGTGCGGTGGCAGCCCGGCAAGGTGTCGGAGGTGCTGCACCAGGGCCAGCCATACGTGCTGCGCATGCTCGACGCCGTGCGGCACGTGGCCGGCGTCGAGGCGGCCGCTGCCGTCAACGGCGGGCTGCCGTTCTCCGGCCAGTTCAGCAACACGCGGATCGCGGCGGCGGGTCATGAGCATGGTCGGCGTCCGCTGCCAGTCTCACCCCGGATGTGACAGAGCGGGTCACACTGCCAGAAGTTCGAGGGCGCGCCGCTCGCCGCGACGCCTCAGCGGGCTTTCCGCGTCCAGCCCAGACGCTGGCGCTTGAGGTAGAGACCCTTTCTCGACACGCCGAGTCGCTTCGCCGTCTCGGTCGGGTGGCCCCGCGAGCGAAGGAATGCCCGCTCGATCAGGGCTTGCTCCACGCGCGCGAGCGTTTCCTGCAGCGGGCTGTCGAGGTCGATCGTCATCTGGCCCGGCCGCTGTTCGGGCACGACTGGCTTTCGACTTATCTTCCGGATCTGCTCGGGAAGCATGCCGGCGGTGATCGTCCCGCCCGAACCGGTAAACACGATTAGGCGGTTGATGACGTTGGCGAGTTCTCTCACGTTGCCTGGCCAGCCGTACTCCATCAATGCGCCCTGTGCGTCTGCTGACAGCGAGATAAGTTCCTTTCCTTGGCGCTGGCACATGGACTCGAGGAAGTGCCTGGCCAAGGGGAGGACGTCATCGCGTCGCTCTCTGAGGGGAGGGATATGAAAGTGTACGATGGCGAGGCGGTAGTAGAGGTCGGGTCGGAGTCGGCCTGTCTGCAGCATCTCGTCCAAGTTGGCGTTGGCGGCGGCGATGACCTGCAGCGAGACCTGGTGCGGCGTGAACTCGCCGAGGGGAAGGACCTCACCGCGGTCGAGGAAACGAAGCAGCTTCGGCTGAATCTCAAGTGGCAGGTCGGCGATCTCGTCGAGGAATAGAGTGCCGCCGCTGGCGCTTCTGAGGATACCCGGCGACGAGTCAACGGCGCCAGTGTAGGATCCCCGTCGGTGTCCGAAGAGCTGGCTTTCGGCAAGGTCGCGCGGCACCGCTGCGCAGTTGAACGCCAGGAATCGGTCGCGTTTCGGTTCGGCGAGTGCGTGGATAACCCTGGCGAGTACCTCCTTGCCGGTTCCGGTCTCGCCTGTGAGGAGCACAGTCGCACGGGACTTTGCCGCGAGCCTCGCATTCTCCAGAAGTTCCCGCATCGGTTTGGAAGCGAAGACACAGCCTTCGACCTGTACGGAGCCTCCCTCCAGAGGTGGCAAGACCGGCAGCAACTCTGCAAGCCTGCCGGACGAGAGGAATCGCTGCACGAGTCCGGCCAGGCTGAGGGCGTCCGTCCTGGCGGTGAGTGAGTTCTGCACCCACAGCGTCAAGTCGCACGCTTGGCCGCCTCTACACACAATTGGCAGGTGCAGGTGCGCGGAACTTCTCTGATCTGCCGGATCGAGCGCGCGGCCGAACTTCACGGCATCGTACGTCGAGCCGTGGGGATCACGGACGACTAGACGCGCGCCGTCGACCGTTCCGCGCGCGGCCAGTATTCGAACGAGTTCCTCGAGCAGGATGTCGACCACTCGGTGGCCGTGCGCAGCATTCCAGAGCAGCCCCGTCAGACGCTCCAGATTGGGGCGGACCGGCTCCGTGGACGAGACAAGACCATCCAACCTGGAATACGTCCGATTCGGCCGGGGTGGTCGGACCAAGCGGGTCCCTGACCCAGGCTGTTGGATACTTGAGGCACGGCCGATGGTGAGTGCCGTCGTCTGGAGGTACCTCATGCAAGTGAGCAGAAGATCAGCTCCGTCTCCCGAGCCTACTTGCAGCCGAAGTGCTCCTTCGAATCGGTCTTTCGGAACACTGCCTGGCCGTGCAAGATTCTCAAGGTAGGCTCGAAGGAACTCCGTCTGTGAGACGGCTCGCGGCGAGGCCAGCGGGGCTGCGGCCATTAGGCGCGCCAGTTCCCTCTCGGCATCTTCCAGATTCCCGCCGTCCAGCATTGACAGGACGATCGCCAGCCGTGCGCGCTGCGTAGCAGGGGCAGCATCGCCGCCGAGAGCCGACGCCGTTCGATTTGAAAGGTCGAGGGCGTCGCTCGTTTTGCCCTCGTGCTGAAGCAAGCGAAGCCTCGTGGCGGTCGTCCAATGCGAGTACCAGTCCGACCTTTGCTGATTGAATTCTCTTGCCTCCGCGTCGGCTGCGTCCAACAGGCACCGGCATGCCTGCGTCTGCCCATTCGCGAGTCTGATTTCGGCTTGCGACTCCAGGAAGAGCCCGTGCAGTTGCTCCTCAGGCGTGACCGATAGAATGGCCTGCTCGATGCAAACGTCGGCCCTAGCCAGATGCCCCATGGCCAAGTAGACCGCAGCGAGATTCCCGATGGCGAGGGCACGAGTTCTCCGGTGGCCAGACAGCCTCGCTGAAGTCAGAGCTGCACAGGCGCTTCGGTGCGCGGTCGAGAAGTCCGCGTCAAGGAACGCGACACAGGACTCGTGGAGCGCCACCAGCCCTTCGAGCCACGGGTTGGGGGCTTCCGAGAGCATCAGACGCGCGGCGAGTGCGTGTTGCCGAGCGTTGTCGGTATCCCCTCTCTTGGCCGCTTGCTCAGCTGAGAACACGTGGAAGGCTGTATTGAGTGTCGGCTGCCCTGTACTTGTTATCTGCTCGAGCAGGTCGTTTGGCGGCTGGGAATGGCCCTTCCAACAGACCGAATCGGAGCCGGTCAACGACATTGCTCGCAATCGGGTCCAGCATTGCAGCGCCACATCCCCGGCATCGCTGGCACATTCCCAGGCGTGAGAGAGGTAGGAGATCGCAGCTGAGAGATGTCCCCGATGAGATTCCACCAGCGCACGCAGCAGGTAGCACCGGGCGATGAGTTGCGGAGGTAGGGAATCACCGTTCTCCACTGATGCCAGCGACGAGTCTGCTTGGCAAAGCTCACCCGTTCGCTCGAACAGTTCGGCTCTTAGAAGATTCAGCGAAGACGAGGACCTACAACCGCGCGTCCCCAGGGTGTGCAGCGCCTCAGAGAAGCGACCTTGATCCGCGAGTTTGTGGGCCTTTCCTGTCACCGAAGGCAACCTGATCCCTACCGACAGAGTGCTCTCTCATCAAGCCCTGGCGGGGCGCTTGTCTTGAGTTGGACTTGCGGCCAACGAAGACTGTGGCAGAGGCAACCGATGGGGCCGCAGAGCATATTCCAACGCTGTGCGCTACCGGCCCCGCAGGGCACACGGGGTCGAGTCCCAAGCATCCATCATCACTCACCCCAGATGATCCGGTCGCCCCAGATGATGCGGTCGCCCCAGATGATGCGGTCGCCCCAGATGATGC
>CAYZYG010000035.1:0-43869 GCA_964481395.1 uncultured Vicinamibacterales bacterium | reverse complement strand
GTATTCCCATGAACTCCGTCATCCTCCACTACCAGGAAATCGCCCTCAAGGGGCGGAACCGCCCGTATTTCATTGGGAAGCTCGTCCGCAACGTCCGGCGGCAGCTCGCGGGCCTGGACGTGAAGGACGTCCGCGCGCTGATGGGGCGCGTCGAGGTCGTGCTGGGCCCCGGCGCGCGCTACGAACAGGTGGCCGAGCGTCTCGGGCGCGTGTTCGGGGTCGCGAACTACTCGAAGGCTGGTCGGGTGCCGCTCGACCTCGAGGCGATCGGCAAGGCCGTCATCGAGGATCTGACCGGGCACGCCCCGGTGACGTTCCGCGTCAACGCGAAACGCGGCGACAAGACCTTCCCCATGACGTCGCCGCAGGTCGAACGGGAGGTCGGGGCGCGGGTGGTCGAGGCGACTGGCTGGAAAGTGAAACTCGACCGGCCCGATCTCGCCATCAACGTCGAGCTGCTGCACGATCAGGCCTTCTACTCCTTCGGCAAGACTCCCGGGCCGGGCGGGCTGCCGAGCGGCGTCAGCGGGCGGGTGGTCTGTCTGCTCTCCGGCGGAATCGACTCGCCGGTGGCCGCCTGGCGCCTCATGAAGCGCGGGTGTTCCGTATTGCTCGTGCACTTCCACAGCTACCCGTTTCTCTCGAAGGCGTCGCAGGAGAAGGTCGTGGAGATCGCCGAGCACCTGACGCGGTATCAGATGCGGACGACGCTGAGGCTTGTGCCGTTCGGGGAGCTGCAGCGGCAGGTTGTGCTCTCGGTGCCCTCGCCGCTTCGCGTGGTGATCTACCGGCGGCTGATGCTGAGGATTGCCGAACGCATCGCGCGCGACAACCGGGCGCGGGCGCTCGTCACGGGAGAGGTGATCGGGCAGGTCGCGTCTCAGACGCTCGACAACCTGTCGGTCATCGCTTCCGCGACGCCAATGCCGATCCTGCGACCGCTCATCGGGACGGACAAGGAGGAAATCGTCCAGGAGGCTCAGCGGATCGGGACCTACGAGATTTCCATCATTCCCGACCAAGACTGCTGCCAGCTCTTCACGCCGCGGAACCCGGAGACGCACGCCCGGCGCCGGCACGTCGAGGAAGCCGAGTCGAAGCTGCCGATTGAACAGATGGTGCAAGCGGCGATCGACGGGACGGAGGTGCAGGAGTTCAGGTTTCCGAAGACAGCGGACCGGAGTTAGGAGTCAGGAGTCAGGAGGCGAACGGCGGGCGGCGTGGACCTACGCGTGCGGGCCAGGGTCCCGGATCCCGGACCCCGGGTCCCGGGAGGCGAAGTACTCGGTGAGCGCTTCCGTCGTGCTCTCGAAGGCGAGTTCCGACCACGGCACCGTGTCGGCCGGGAACGCCGCGACCTCCAGGCTCTCGTCATCCGCGACGCGCAGAACGCCGTCCACCGCCCTGGCGGTGAACACGATGATGACCGGCGTGCGGCCGGTATACGAGTAGACGTTGAGCAGAGACTCGATCTCGACCGTCAGCCCGCATTCCTCCAACGCCTCACGCCGGGCGGCTGCGCGCAGTTCTTCGCCGCGGTCGACGTAGCCGCCCGGGAAGACCCATCGTCCGTAGCCAGGGTCGATGGCGCGCCGGCACAGCACGATGCGGTCATCGGCCGTACGAATGATGGTCCCGACGGCGACTTTCGGGTCCTGGTAGTGCACGAAACCGCAGCCTCGGCAAACGCCGCGTTCGGGCTCGGACAACTTCAGGCGATGGGCCGTGAGGTGGCTCCCGCAGCACGGGCAGTAGCGGAACGTTCCCTCTCCGTCGTGACAGTCCATGTCGTGGTCCGAGCCTCCACGGGAACGACGTCGAATGCTCAGTCTCGATCCGTCCCCGGCCAAGAGCGACCCACTCCAAGCGTGCCTGCCGGCAGCATCGGATCCCGGACCCCGGATCCCGGACCCCGGGTCCCGGGAGGGTTATAATCGAATTTTATGTCCATCCTCAAAGTCGCGAGAATGGGGCACCCGGTCCTGCGGAAGAAGACGCGGGCCCTGTCGCCGTCCGATATCACCTCTCCGGGCGTCCAGAAGCTCATCGACGACATGATGGGGACCATGCTCGAGTATCACGGCGTCGGTCTGGCCGCCCCGCAGGTCCACGAGGAACTCCGCCTGTTCGTCGCACAGGTCATCACCCCGGACGACGAACCCGAGGAGGACGGCGCCGGGGAGGTGGACGACGCGCACGGGGGCAAGCCGAGGCCCTTGCAGGTGATGGCCGTGATCAACCCGGAGATCACCGCGCTCAGCCGGCATGTCGACGAGGACTGGGAAGGCTGCCTGAGCATTCCGGACCTGCGCGGCCTGGTACCGCGCCACCGCGACATCAGGGTCCGCGGGTACGACCGCGATGGCGAGCGGATCGAGATCAAGGCGAGCGGCTACATGGCGCGCGTCCTCCAGCACGAAACCGATCACCTGGACGGCGTGCTCTTCCTGGACCGCATGAAGTCGTTCCAGAGCCTCAGCTTCCTCGACGAGTACGCGAAGTATCACGCGGACAGGGACTAGGAAGAAGACAGGAGACAGAAGACAGAATACAGAATGCGTGCCGATCGGACAGCCGAGG
This sequence comes from uncultured Vicinamibacterales bacterium, assembly GCA_964481395.1. Lineage (GTDB taxonomy): Bacteria > Acidobacteriota > Vicinamibacteria > Vicinamibacterales > JAKQTR01 > JBFMFH01. The sequence continues at coordinate 41,289 of CAYZYG010000035.1, read as the reverse complement.
GCGAATGTCGTGTGGCCGAGCCCTTCTGTCTCCTGTCTTCTGTCTCCCGTCTTCTGACACGACCCATCGTCAGTTCCATGCAGAAAAGCCCAGTCGCCATCGTCTTCGTCACCGTCTTCATCGACCTGCTGGGCTTCGGGATCATCATTCCCCTGCTGCCGTTCTACGCCGAGTCGTTCGGGGCGTCGGCGTTCGCCGTCGGGCTGCTGTCGACGTCGTTCTCCCTGATGCAGTTCGTCTTCGCCCCGCTCTGGGGGCGCTGGTCGGATCGCGTCGGCCGCCGGCCGATCATCCTCATCGGCCTGTTCGGCTCGTTCCTGGCGTATCTGGCCTTCGGGCTGGCGAACACCCTGACGACGCTGTTCGTCGCGCGGATCTTCGCGGGGATTGCCGGCGCGAATATCTCGACGGCCCAGGCCGTGATGGCCGACATCACGTCGCCCGAGAATCGGGCGAAGGGCATGGGGCTGGTTGGCGCGGCGTTCGGACTCGGGTTCATCTTCGGACCGGCGATCGGCGGGTTCTTCAGCCAGTGGGGGCTCGAAGCTCCCGCCTACTTCGCGTCGGCCCTGTCGCTGGCGAACTTCACCGCTGCCTGGTTTCTGCTTCCAGAAACGTTGAAACCGGAGCACCGGGCAAAAACACGCGTCGGGCGCGTGGAGGCCTTGCGCCGGGCGCTGGCGCGCCCGCATCTGCCGCTGCTCCTGCTCGTCGGGTTCCTGGTGGTCGCGGCCTTTTCCGGCTTCGAGTCGACCTTCGCCCTCTTTGCGGAACGGCGTTTCGGATTCACCGCCGCCAGCATCGGCTACATGTTCGCGTTCATCGGGCTCATCCTGGTCATCGTGCAGGGCGGCCTCGTGGGTCGGGCGGCAAAGCTGTTCGGCGAGCACCACATCGTACCGGTGTCACTCGCGTTGGTCGCGGTCGGCCTCCTGATGCTGCCGGCGGCCAGCTCGCTCGCGTCGCTGCTCGTCACCCAGGCCGTGTTGGCGGCCGGGATGGGATTCAACAGCCCCTCGCTGATGTCGTTGATCTCGCGTTATTCCGCTGCCGAGGACCAGGGCGGCGTGATGGGGCTGACCCAGTCTCTCAGCAGCCTCGGCCGCGTCGTCGGCCCAGCGTGGGGCGGGTTTGCCTTCGACCGGTTCGGCATCGGGTCGCCGTACCTGTCGTCGGCTGCCGTCATGGGTCTCGCGTGCGTCGTGGCGCTGGTCAGCCTCTGGCGCACGCAGCTGGACCGGCCGGGGCGATGAGACCGGGGCCTGGGGAGTCGGGATTGGGGGTTGGTTCTGGGGACTGGGGACATCAATAACCGGTCCCCGGTCCCTGGTCCCGGAGGGGTGCATGTCTTTCCGCTATGTCTGTCCGGTCGTCGTCCGCTTCCGCGACTGCGACCCCATGGGGCACGTCAACAACGCCGTCTATCTCACCTACCTGGAGGTTGCGCGCTTCGCCTACTGGCAGGACGTGGCCGACGGTCGGAATGCGGCGGATGCCGGCGTGATCATGGCCCGCGCGGAGATCGACTACAAGGCGCCTGCGACGTACATGGACCGGCTCGAGGTGCGAACGGCCATTACCGGATTCGGCCGGACGAGTTTCGTGTTCGAGTACGAGATCGTCGATCAGCACGGGCGCCTGATTGCCACGGCCAAGACCATCCAGGTGTTCTACGACTACAAGACCGGTACGCCCGTCCCCGTGCCGCCGACGTACAGGTCCATGATCGAGGCCTTCGAGTCAGGGGCGTGATGGCCGCGCACGGCGGCCTTCATCTCACACTCCTCAACTGCCCCCAAAGCCGATCGTCACCTTGCCTGCCTGAACGATGACCGGTACCTCGCGGGCACCTTTGCTGTGGGTCAGCATCCGCTGCAGGTCGGCCTGGTTCTTCTTGACGTTCACGTATTCGACCTGGAACCCTCGCCGCGTGAAGTCCGCCCGGGCTTCCTGCGTGTAGGGTCAGGTGTCCTTGCCGAAGATGAGGATGGGATCCATGGGAGGATTCTACACGCGTCAGGAACTCCAAGGCACCACGAGTCCAAGCGCGGCCAGTTTCTCCTCGAGTTCCTTCCGTTCCCGGCTCGGCCCGAGGCGCCCGTCGTCGGCGCGGTCGAGGAGTCCACGATCCGTGGCCACCGCGATCGCTCGCTCGGTGTCTCCTGCGGCGAGCGCGGCCAGTACGGCGCTCTCGATGCGCGACAGCCGCGTCGCGTGGCGCCGGTAGTCGAGAAACGCCTCCCAGGCGACGGGTACCCACTTCGCGACGATGTCGTAGCCGATGACGTTCGCGTAGGCGCGGATCTCCTCCTGCGCGTGCTCGTCCATGCGAAGGTCGAGGAAGTGCAGGAGGTTGTGCAGATCGATCTTCCAGTAGGCCTCGGTATAGGTCGCGAGCGGCAGGTCCTTGCGCGCCTGCTCGCGGGCCACGCCGGCTGCCAGCCTGGCTTCGTAAACGTTCCTGACCCGGCGCTGCAGCTCGGCTTCCTCGGTCGAGAGGCGCGAACCGTCCTCGATCGGCAGGAACCCGCTGCTGCCCTGGCGGTTGCCCGCCGACTGCAGTCGCCACGCGTCCGGCGGCGTCTGCTGCGCGGCGTCGATGGCCTCGGAATAGCGGGTCGAGTATTCGTTCACGCTGGCCGTGCGGTGGCGGATCCACTGTCGCCAGGCGTCCATCGGCACGCGGACGTGCAGCTTGATCTCGCACATCTCGAACGGCGTCGTGTGCGCGTGGCGCATCAGGTAGCGGATGAGTCCGCGGTCTTCCTGCACCCGTTTCGTGCCCTTGCCGTACGACACCCGCGCGGCCTGCACGATCGCCCCGTCGTCGCCCATGTAGTCCACGACGCGCACGAACCCATCGTCGAGCACGCGGAGCGTCTCGCCGAGGAGGAGATCGAGAGCCGGAACCGAGGGACGGCCGACATTGCCCGCATCTGACGGCATGGAGGGATTATAGTCCCCGGTCCCCGCTCTGCCGTCACGGTCCAGGTTTGCGCGCCCGGAAGTTGATGCCCAGTGTGCCGAACTGGGCCGCAGACGAGTGCTGCGGTGCGTCGGCGTACACGTCCCCGCGCCAGACAATCTCGAAGTCGGTGAACCCGGCCGCCAGGATCACCTGGGCGAGCTCTGCTTCCAGCAGAGCGCCGGCGATTCAACCGGTCCACAGGTCGACACGCTGCTTGGCCTTCTCCGAGACGGGGCTCTGCACGAGGATGTCGGCGATCTGCAGGCGCCCCCCAGGCTTGAGCACCCGGGCCATCTGCCGCAGGGCGGCGGACTTGTCGGGGATGAGGTTGAGCACGCCGTTGGAGATGATCACATCCGCCCACCGGTCCTCGATCGGGAGATGCTCGGCGAAGGACTCCTGGAACTCGAGGTTCGTCAGACCGGTCTGCGTTGCGCCATCCCGAGCTTTGTCGAGCATGGCCGGCGTCATGTCGATCCCGATGACCCGCCCGCCCGGTTCGACCATGCGCGCGGCGATCAGGCTGTCCGTTCCCGCGCCGCATCCGATGTCGACGACGTGTTCACCCGGTTCGAGCGCGCCGAGCGCAAAGGGATTGCCGGTGCCGGCGAACGATTCGATGACGCCGTCCGGCACCGGAGCCAGCCACGAGTCTCGATATCCCAGGCGCCGGGCCAGCGGGCGCCCGGTGTGGAAGTGGAATTGCCGGTGCGGCTCGCAGGCGACGGTCCGGTACTCCTCCTGGATGGCCAGCCGCAGCGCGTCGATGTCCAGGCCGAGGGTTGCCGAGTGGTCCATGTGCATATCTCCGCGAATCCGCGTGAACGATCAGGCGTGTGCCTCGACGGATGGCACACCGTGGTGTGCGACCGGGCATCTCCCGCTCCGGTCTGGGTGGGCGCCGGGAGACGCTGTCCGCCGCTGGTGGCCCCTCAGCATCACCGTGGCGATGGCTTCGAGCCCATCGTGCCAGGCATCGTCGAGTTCAGCCGACCACCGTTCGCCAGTCCAGTTCCTGAGCGTGTCGAGCAGGATGCCGGACATCGCCTGGTAGTGCGATGGGAAGGTCCCGTAGTCGACGTGCCGTTCGCCGAGCGCCTCGAGCTCGTGCGCCACGAGATCGGGATTCCGCAGGTTGTCGATGATCATCGCGAGCGCGGACACGAGGTGCTGCTGCTGGCGCTTCATCGAGGTGCGGGCGAAGAGCGGCTTCACGCTCGGGTAACGCGCGAACAGCCTGGCGTAAAAGGCCTCGGCGAAGTCGGCGGCGTGCCCGGCAATCGCGGCGAAGCTCGATTCGAGCAGGGCGATCTTCCGGCGGGCCAGGCTGTGCAGGTCGACCTGACCGCTCAAAGCGTTGTGCGCCACGTTGATTCTGCACAACAGGGCCATGCCCGGCGCGGCCAGAATGCTCGCGGACGCGGAGAGGCTCACCTCGTTCCGCTCGAGATCGATTTCGCGGAGGACCGGCCATCCTGGACCCTGCGCCAGGGCCACAGCGCCCTCGTCGAGAACCCGATTGTGCGCGAGATCGAGGACCCGCAGGCGGCCCGCGAGCAGGGAGCGGGCCAGGGCGCCCGCGGTTGCAGGCCCGAGCCCGTTGTCCTGAAGGTGGAGCACGTCGAGACCCGGAAGCGACTCGAGTGCCCGCACGACCTCTGGACCCGCTTCCTCGCCGAGGCCGTTCGAGTCCAGGCGCAGCGAGCGCAGACCCTTCAAGCACGCGGCAGTCGCCAACTCGCCGATTCCGGCCGCGCCGAGATCGTTGTGCGCGACATCGAGGTCGGTCAGCGATCCGGCCCTGCTCACCCCGGCGATCTGTCGGGCGCCCTCCGCGCCGAGCTGGTTTCCGGAGGCTCCGAGGACAGTCAGACGGGACGCGCCGGCGTCGAGGATCCGAGCGAGGCCGCTTCCGCCGAGACGGCACCCATCGACGTTCAGCACCTTCAGCCCGAGTTTCGGCAGGGAGGAAGCCAGAGCCGTTCCGCCCGCCTCGCCCAGTTCGTTTCGCGAGATGTCGAGTTCCTCCAACTCGGGTGGCGCGCCTCCCAGCAGCATGATGCCCGCGCTCGTCAGGTCGTTCTGCGCCGCGCGCAGCGCACGCAGGCGCGAGAGCGCCGGGGCGCCGAGCAGGGCGGCGAGACCCGCGTCACCGAGGCGGTTGTCGCTCACGTCCAGGACCTTCAATCGGCGGGCGAAGGGCGACGACGCCAGGGCCATCGCTCCCTGCGCGCCGAAGTCGTTCGACGACAGGTCGAGTGCCTCGAGCGATCCGAACCGGTTGGATGACAGGAGGAGTTCGAGTCCTCGAAGGCCCAGGCTGTTCTGTGCCAGCGACAGCGTCTTCAGCGAACCGACGTGCGGTGCCAGCGCCAGCGCCGCGGCTCCACTGGGCCCGATGCTGTTGTGCCCAAGGTCGAGCGACTCGAGCGAGACGAGCGTCCGGGACACGGCGATGGCCCCGGCACCGTCAGAGCCGAGCGCGTTGCCCCGAAGGTCCAGCCGCCGAAGCCCTCCCAGCGCGGGACTGGAGGCCAGAGCGGCCGCTCCCTCCGCCTGGATATCGTTGTCACCCAGATCGAGGTTCGTGAGGGGAAGGTCCGAGGCCGCCAAGGCCTCGGCGCCGCGCCTGCCCAGGCCGTTGCCCGCGAGCGCGAGCGTGGCGAGGCAGTTCAGGTGACGGCGTCCTGCCAGGGCTTCCACGCCGCCCGAGGTAATGCGGTTCCGGCTGAGGTCGAGGAACTGGAGCGCGGCCAGGTGCCGCGATGTCGCCAGGGCCGCAACGCCGTCGTTGCCGATGTGATTGTCGCTGAGCGCGAGCCAGGTGATCGTGCCCATTGCGGGATGGCCGGCCAGATCCGCCGCCTCCTCGTCGTGGAGTGACAGGCCGGCGAGATCGAGAGCGCGGACGAGCGGCCAGAGAGGATGCGCGTCTCCCCTTCGGACGGCGGTCCACCAGCTCAACGGGGCGCGACGCAGCGCGTCCGGCCACTCCCGGAGCAGCATCTCGGCCGACGCCACCAGCCGCTCCGTGTCGGCCCCCTGCGTCGAGAGAAACCGACACAGGGCCCACCAGGCGTCTTCGCTCGGCCGGGCGCAGAGGGCTTCGAGCAGACCGAGCGACCCGGCCGCCGACGCGCCAGGGATGAGGCCATGCTCGACATGCGCCAGTTCCTCGCAGACCTGCACAGCCGAGCGCGGGCGACGATGCCGATCGCCGGCCAGAAGCCGACTCACGAGTCCGTCCAGCGCGGGATGCCCGGCCAGCGCCCGCACCCGCTCGCTCGGGCGGGGACCCGCCGATGCGTACCGCTCGTGCAGGCTCACCAGCTCCAGCACGGACCCGCCGTCGACGCGGTACGGGAACTCCCCGGTCAGCATCAGGAAGAGCGTGACTCCAAGCTGGAACAGATCGACGCGGTAGTCGAGTGGGCCGTCCGGTGTGAGCTGCTCGGGAGCGAGATACAGCGGACTGCCCAGTACGTGCCGGGCTGAGGTTCGATCGCTCGCCAGCGACTTGGCAATCCCGAAGTCGACGAGCTTGACCTGCTCGCCAGCGGACCCGGCATCGACGACGAGGATGTTCTCGGGCTTCACGTCGCGGTGCAGCACCTCCTTGGCGTGCGCGAGGGCCAGGCCGGACGCGACCTGTTTGGCCACGCGTACCGCGCGAGCCGGTGGCAGCGGCTCCGGCCGCGAATCCGCGCCGCTCCGGAGGATGGCACTGAGCGGAATGCCGTCGACCAGTTCGAGGAGCAGATAGAGGGCGTCTTCCCCGTCAAGCGTGCCCGCCGCGTAGCACCTGGCGATGTTCGGGTGGTTCAGCTGCTCGAGCACGACCGCCTCGTTGACGAACCGCTCGCGCATGTGAGGATCGGCTGCCCACTCGGCGTGCAGGATCTTCAGGGCGCGCCGAAGGCCGCCCACGACGGTCTCGACGCGGTACACCGTGCCGAAGCCACCGGATCCCAGGCGCCGAACCACGCGGTACTGGTTGGCAGCCACCGTCCGACCCAGTCTCGGGTCGTGCGGCCAGCCGGCCGCGGGTCGCGGAGTCCCGCAGTCGGGACACCGACCCGCATCGGTCTGGTCCAGCGTCGCGTTGCAGCAATGACAGAACTCCGCCATGACACCTCGCCTTCGGGGTAACATAGAGACCACAGTCACCCGAATTCAGGTCAGCGGTTCCGCGGTCCACTCGCGGCTCCATCTGGTTTCACGACAGGGGAGCCCGAATCCCGCCATGACGTGCTGGCCGCGTTTCGGACGTTCCGCCGACAGGTCCCCCGGGGTGGGTATGCACGCAGACATCACCGCGCTTCTCATCGCTCACGGCGAAGGACACACGGGGGCGTTCGAGCGCCTGGTGCCGGCGGTGTACCACGACCTGAGGCGACTCGCCCGCGGACAGCTCAGGCGTCTCCGGTCCGGCCAGACACTCGACACCACCGCGCTCGTGCACGAGGCGTACCTGAAGCTGGTCGATCAGTCGCGGACCACGTGGCGGAACCGGGGTCACTTCTTTGCCGTCTCAGCCATGGCGATGCGCCAGATTCTCGTGGACCACGCCCGGCGGAAGCATCGGCTCAAGCGGGGAGGCCCGAACGACGACCTCCCGCTCGACGACGTTCCGGCGCCTCGTGCGGTCGATCAGCAGACCGTGCTGGAGCTGGACCTGGCCCTGACGAAACTGGCCCAGATTGACGAACGGCTGGTGCGTGTCGTCGAGTGCCGCTACTTCGCCGGCCTGACGGAGCAGGAGACCGCCGAGGCGCTCGGTGTCTCACTGCGGACCGCGCAGCGCGAATGGCTCAAGGCCCGAGCCTGGCTGCGCCGGGAACTGGTTGACGCGAACCGACCTGAGGACGTGCGGGCCGCTGGTGGAACAGGCTGATGGATCTGGGGCGCTGGCCTCACGCCGACGATCTGCTCGATCGGGCACTCGCGCTGCCGCCGGAGCAGCGGATAGGGTTCCTCCAACAGGCCGCCGGCGACGATGCCGACCTGCTGGCCGCGCTGACCTCCGTCGTCAGAGAGGCGGACCGCGACGACCGGTTCCTCGAACCCGCTGCACACGCGGGTACTGGCCTGATAGCGGATCTGGCGGGACGGCTGGCCAGCGACGATACGGATGCCGAACTGATGCCGCCGGGGACGAGGTTGGGCCAGTACGAGATTGCGGGCCTGCTCGGACGCGGCGGCATGGGCGAGGTCTACCGCGCGCACGACACCAACCTTCATCGGGACGTCGCCCTGAAGTTGCTGCCGGGCCGCTTCGCGCGCGACGCGCAGCGGTTGGCCCGGTTCGAGCGCGAGGCGCGTCTGCTCGCGTCGCTGAGCCACCCCCTCATCGGGGCCATCTTCGACCTGGTCGAGGAGGGTGGGCGGCGCGCACTCGTGCTCGAACTGGTGGAAGGCGCCACGCTCGCGGACCTCATCGATCGGGGGCCGATGTCCCTGGCTGAGGCGCTGCCGATCGCCCGGCAGGTCGTTGAGGCGGTGGATGCCGCGCATCAGCGTGGCATCGTGCATCGGGACCTCAAGCCGGCCAACATCAAGATCACACCGGATCGCACCGTGAAGGTGCTCGACTTCGGCCTGGCCAAGGCGGTCCAGCCCGAGGGCGAATCGGCGCACCCGTCGGCCTCTCCCGCCCTCACCGAGGCGAACGGCCAGATCGGCGTGATCATGGGCACGGCTGCCTACATGAGCCCCGAACAGGTCCGCGGGGAGCAGGTCGATCAGCGATCCGACATCTGGGCCTTTGGCTGCGTGCTGTTCGAGATGCTGACCGGTAGCCGTGCGTTCCCGGGGCGGCGGATCTCGGAAGTGATCGCAGCCGTCCTCGAGCGCCCGCCCGACCTGGCACGTCTCCCACCCGGCACGCCGCAGCCGATTCGCCGGCTGCTTCGCCGGTGTCTCGAGAAGGACCCCGGCCGGCGGCTGGGCTACATTGGCGACGCGCTCCTCGAGATCGACGAAGCGCTGGCGGGATCCAGTCCGGAGGAAGAACCGGCCCGCAGGTTGCCGCTGTCCCGCGCCCCGGCGTTCCTCGTGTGGGGTGTCATCGGTCTCCTGGCAGGGGTAGGGCTGATGTTGCTGCTGCCGCAGGCCCGGTGGCTGCCCCGTGGGGTGCCGCCCTCACGCGTGGCGGTTCCGGTGCCGCCGTCTCAGCAGGTCGTGCGCGGCTTCCAGTCCTCCGTGGCGATCTCCCCGGATGGCCGCACCATCGTGTACCGCGCCCGGGAAGCCGGAACCATCCGCCTCTACAGGCGTTCGCTCGAGAGCCTCGACCCTTCCGCCATTCCCGGCACGGAGAACGCCACGGCACCGTTCTTCTCTCCAGATGGCCGGTGGCTGGCCTTCGATGCCGATGGCGTCATCAAGAAGCTGGCATTGGCCGGCGGTACCCCGATCTCCGTTTGCGACGCGCCGGGCGGAGCCACCGGAACGTGGCTCCACGACGGCACGATTGTCTTCGTCACGGCCACCAGCGGCGGGTTGCGGAGAGTCCCGGCCTCGGGCGGGCAGGCCACGCCGGTTCCCTCGGGCGACGACGAGCCCGGCGCGCGATACGTGTTTCCCGAGTCTCTGCCGGATTCGCAGGCTGTGATCGTGACGGCGATGCGCCAGGATGGACCACGGATCGCGATCAAGCGGCTGGACAGCGGTCAGACAACCTTGCTGATGCCCGGCATGCAGGCCCGCTATCTGCCGACCGGACACCTGGCGTTCAACCTCGAGGGCACGCTGTGGGTCGCGCCCTTCGACGCGGACCGCCTCGCCCTCGCGGGCGATCCCGTGCCGATCGTGGAGGGCATCGACGCGAGTGAAGCGCAGATCGCGCACTTCGCGATCTCGGATTCCGGGGCGCTCGCGTACCTGCCGGCCAGCGCCGCACCAGACGAGCAGCGGATACTGGTGTGGCGCGACAGGCATGGGCGCGCTGAAGCGCTGTCGCTGCCGCCGAGGCCGTATACGCGAGCCGACCTGTCCCCGAAGGGTGGACGGGTGGCGGTCTCGATTCGGGAAGCCGACAACACCGACGTCTGGGTCGGGGACATCGGGCGCGGCACGCTCGAACGCCTCACCTTCGACCCGTCGACGGAAAGCGCGCCGGTCTGGTCACCGGACGGTCGCGAGATCGTGTTCCGATCGGATCGCGGTCCCAGCGGTATCTTCCGCAAGGCGGCCGACGGAAGCGGACCGTTGCGTCGGGTCACGAACACGGACGGACCGTTTCACCTGCCGTACGCGTGGACGCCAGACGGATCGACGGTGCTCTTCACGGTCTTCCGCAGCTACAGAAGCCAGGGCATCGCGAGCGTCGGGCACGCCGGAGGGGCCATCGTGCCGCTCGTTGAAGGGCCCTCGGCCCAGACGCGGCCGCAGTTGTCCCCGAACGGCCGGTGGCTGGCCTATCAGTCGGACGAGTCCGGGAGATTCGAGATCTACGTCCGGCCCTATCCTGACGTCGAGACGGCCCGGTGGCAGATCTCGACGGACGGCGGCACCTCACCACGGTGGGGACGGGACGGCCGCGAGCTGTTCTTTCACGACGGGACCGCCATGATCGCGGCGCCGGTTCGGGCGGGGGAGTCGTTCGCGGCCGGGACCCCGGCCAGGCTCTTCGAGTACCCGGGCTTCGGCGGGCGCCTCGGCATCGAGTACGACGTCAGTCCGTCAGACGGCCGTTTTCTCATGATCGAGGCTACGGTCGAACCTCCCACGCGAGGGCCCGAGATGCTGATCCTGACGCAGCACTGGTTCACCGACGTCGAGACGCTCATCCGCCCCTCTCGCTGAACCCCGCGTCGCGGACCGGCTCCGCTCCCGAACCCGCGTTCGCTCCACCCGCTCCCCGCGACGGTTCCTCGCCTCGCCCCGAAGCGTCCCCTGGCCGCCCGCGTGGCGGGATCCTCCTGCATCTGTCGTGAACCAGACAGTGGGGCAATCACGCACCACGAACCTCGGGCCCCACGGAAAGGACGATCATGCCTCAGACTGTCGAAGCCACACGCGAACGAGTTCCCCTCAACGGCGTGGACACGCCAACCCTCCTCGCCACGATCAACGTGGTGAAGGGCCAGCCCGACCTGGCGGCGTTCCGATTCCGCGCGACCAACCGGTGGGTGAAAGGCACCCACAGTCAGACCAGGATCGAGTCGTTCACCGGTGCCGGCGGCGAACACGCGCACGCCGGGGACTTCCGGTACGACGCGGATCATCCCGCGGTGCTCGTGGGCGCCGACCAGGGGCCGACTCCCGTTGAGTTCCTGCTGCACGCCCTGGCCTCGTGCCTGACCGCCGGCATCGCCAACATCGCCGCGGTGCGCGGGGTGACGCTCAGCGAGGTCGAGTCCAGGCTCGAGGGCCAGATCGATCTGCAGGGCATCCTGGGACTGTCCGATCAGGTTCGCAACGGATACCAGCGCATCACGGCGACGTTCCGCATCAAGGGTGATGCGCCTGCCGAGAAGCTGCAGGAGATCCTCGAGCAGTCGCGCCGGCGGTCGGCCGTGTTCGACGTGATCACGAACCAGGTTCCCGTGGACATCGTGATGGAGGCCGCCTGAGCACCGGACGGTCCCGCCGATCCGCGGCCTGCGTGCGCGCGGATCGGCCCGTCCGGTCCGGAGGAACGACACGCCCATGAAACGCATCCACACGCTCGTGATCGGTGGCGGGCAGGCCGGGCTGGCCATGAGTGCGTGCCTGTCCGATCGGCAGGTGGACCACGTCGTGCTGGAGCGCGGTCGGGTCGCCGAACGCTGGCGCGCGGAGCGCTGGGACTCGCTGCGCCTGCTCACGCCCAACTGGATGAGCCGCCTCCCGGGGTTCGCGTACCGGGGGGCGGATCCGGATGGCTACATGACGATGCCGGAGGTCACCGGGTTCTTCGAGGCCTACGCGTCAGCATGCAGGGCACCGATCGAGACAGGATGCGCGGTATCGCGCGTCTCCCGCAGTGGAGCGCGCTATGCGATCGACACCAGCCGTGGGCGATGGCTGGCCGACAACGTCGTCATCGCCACGGGCTACTGCGACACACCGCTGGTTCCCTCAGTCTCCCGGCGTCTGGATGCCGGGATCCTGCAGGTGGTGCCGACGCGCTATCGCCGGCCCGAACTGCTGCTCGAAGGCGGAGTGCTCGTGGTCGGGGCATCTGCCTCCGGCGTCCAGTTGGCAGACGAGATCCAGGCCAGCGGCCGCCCCGTGACACTGGCCGTGGGACGGCACACGCGCCTGCCGCGCCGGTACCGAGGTCGCGACATTCTCTGGTGGATGGACGTGATGGGCGTACTGAACGAAACGGCCGCCGATGTGTTCGACGTCGCGGTGTCACGCCAGCAGCCGGCCCTCCAGCTCGTCGGTCGGCCGGACCACGCCTCGATCGATCTCGGGATCCTGCAGGACCGCGGCGTGCGCCTGGTGGGAAGGGTGCTCGACGCTGAAGGGGCTCGCCTCCGGCTCGCCGACGACCTGGTGGCGACCACCGCGGGGGCGGACGTGAAGCTCGCGCGGCTCCTCCAGCGCATCGACACGTTCGTGGATCAGGCTGGGCTCGCCGGCGAGGTCGACGGGGCGGAACCCTTCGCGCCGTGCTGGCATCGATTCGCGCTGGCATCCGCGCCGCCTCCCGCCGAGCTCGATGTCCGCCGGGAGGGCATCCACACCATCGTCTGGGCGACCGGGTTCAGGCGCGAGTATCCCTGGCTGCACGTGCCAGTGTTCGACCGCCGTGGCGAGATCGTGCATCACGAGGGCATGACGTCCGCGCCGGGACTGTACGTGCTGGGGTTGCAGTTTCAGCGCACGCGCAAGTCGGCCTTCATCGACGGCGTCGGGGAAGATGCCCGAGTGCTGGCAGACGACATCGTGCGGCGGATGGATGGGCACGAGAGTGCCGTGGCCTGAGCGAATCATCCGGACCGCGGTGAAAGCGGGTCAGCCATGAGCGTTTCCGAACAAGTCTCCTCGAGCTACGACGTCGTCATCGCGGGCGCGCGCTGCGCGGGTGCCGCCACGGCTCTGCTGCTGGCCCGCCGGGGGCTTCAGGTGCTCGTGATCGACCGAAGCCGGCGGGGCACCGACACGCTGTCGACACATGCCTTGATGCGCGGCGGCGTTCTGCAACTCCATCGCTGGGGTCTGCTGCCGGCGGTCAAGGCCGCCGGGACGCCAGCCGTCCGCACGACGGCGTTTCACTACGGCGACGAGGTCGTGGAGATCCCCATCAAGCCCCAGGGCGGGATGGACGGTCTGTATGCGCCGCGCCGGACGGTGCTGGACCCCATCCTGGCGGACGCTGCGGCCGATGCCGGAGCAACGTTCGCCTACGGAACCAGATTGATGGATCTGATGCGCACGTCCGACGGCCGCGTGTGCGGGGTCGTCGTCCAGCGCCGCGACCGTCCGATCGAGCGGATCGGCGCGCGGATCGTCGTGGGAGCGGACGGCGCCCACTCGACCGTCGCCAGGCTCGTCGGCGCGGGGGCGTACCGGCAGGGCCGCCACGCGGGTGGGGTCGTGTACGGATACGTGTCCGGTTTACCTTCTGACGCCTATCACTGGTACTACCGGCCAGGCGTGAGCGCCGGCGTCATCCCGACCAACGGTGAGCAGGCGTGCGTGTTCACGATCACGACCGCGGACAGGTTTCTCGCAGAAATCCGCTTCGACATGGCAGCGGGCTTTCTGAACGTGCTGCGAGAGGTGTCGCCGGAGCTGCGGTCGGCCGTGGACGCGGCCGCCGTCGCGGGAGTGCTCCGCGGGTTCCCAGGCCAGGCGGGTTACTGGCGCCAGTCATGGGGACCCGGCTGGGCCCTGGTGGGGGATGCGGGATACTTCAAAGACCCGATCACGGCGCACGGGATCACGGATGCGCTGCGTGACGCGGAGATGCTGGCGCGGGCCATCGCGACCGACTCGGAGGCGGCCCTGGCCGGGTATCAGTCGACTCGCGATCGACTGTCGGCTGGCCTGTTCGACGTGACCGATCGCATCGCGTCGTTCGCGTGGGACCTGCCCACGCTCAAGGAGTGGCATCTGTACATGAGCGACGAGATGCGGCGCGAGGTGCGCTGGCTCACGGACCTGGACGAGTGGCCCGCCGTGGCGTAACTTGCCCCCGGGATCTGACCGATCCCCGGTCCCCGATCCCCGGTCCCTGTTCTCAGATGAACCGCTTCGTCCGGGGCCAGACCTCCGACATCGGGATGCGGGCGCCGCGCGCGATCCAGATCGGCCGGTTGTTCTCGTAGGGCATGCAATCGGTGCAGGTGTGCGTGCCGGCGCGATCGACCCGCTCGAACACCTCCTCGTAGTCCTCGCGGTCGCCCCCAAGGGCGATCAGGACGTCGCCCGTGCATCCGCGCGGCCCCCACAGGAAGTAGCTGTTGTGACCCGAGATGGCGCGCGGCAGGCCCAGCGGCGCGCCGAGGATGTCGACGGCCCCCGCCTCCCCGTAGTTCTGGACGAAGATGCAGGCGCGTGCGCGGTCGGCATCCGGCAGCGCGTGGTACACGCGGGCCAGGTTCTCGGCGAGTTCCTGCCAGCCGTGCATGTCGGCGTACTGCTGCGGCAACCGGCCCATCTGGTGCCGCTCTTCGGAGCGGGCGCCCAACCCGAGGGCTGCGGCGTAGTCGAGGAACGCCCCCGTCGGCAGCACGGGCTTGGCCAGCGGCAGCGACACCGCGCCGCTCACGATGACGAGGCCGACGACAGCGGCTCGTGCAACCGAGGCCCAGCGTCCGGGACGCAGGGCGTCCACCGCCACCGCGCCGGCAGCGTAGAGCGCGGTGTAGGCCGCGGCCAGGTAGTACGGCTTCGCGTTCGTTACGAGCATGACCGCGAGGACCGAGACGTACGCCCAGCCGATCGGCCGGAACGGTGACAGTGTCCTCCGAGCGAGCAGCGCGGCGAGTCCCGCGATCCACAGCGGGGCCGCCAGCACGCTCATCTGGAGCACCTGCTCCGTCATGAACGACGCAGGCGCCAGCGCGACGTTCTTGTCGCGGGCCGCATTGGCGATGAACTCCAGCGTGGGCCAGCCGTAGGACCACTGCCAGACCAGGTGCGGCAGGAAGATCGCGGCCGCCAGCGCGCCGCCCGCCCAGAACCGCCAGCTGCGGAACGGCTCCCATCGGCGCGTCACCAGCAGGCCGACGACCGCTCCGAATCCGAGGAAGAGGATGCTGATCTTGTTCTGAAGCCCGATGCCGGCGACGAGCCCGAAGAGCAGCCAGAGCCGATCGTGCCAGGTTCGGAGGATGCGGGCGAGGATGAGCCAGAGCGCGGCCCAGCACATCACGTCGAACGCGTTCATGGAGAAGACGCCGCTGATGCCCACGTAGGCGGGCGCGAGAGCCGTCGCGAGACCTGCGAGGCCTTGCGCGAACCGACCGCCGCCCATCTCGCGGGCGATCGCGGCTGCCAGGCCGACGGTCACGGCATGAGCGACGGCAGGGAGCAGTCGAGCGGCGAACAGCGAGTCTCCGAGCGTCGATCGGACGAGCCAGGCGATGAGCCCGATCAGCGGGGGGTGCTCGACGTAGCCGAACCCGAGATGCTCGGCGGATGCTAGATAGTACAGCTCGTCTCTGAAGAACCCGTAGCCGCGGTAGGTGAGGAGCTGCAGGGCGAGGGTTGCGAGGGGAAGCAGCCACAGAGCGACCATCCACGGGCGGGGCAGATCGCCGTTGGCGGAATCCGGGGCGTGCTGTGCCATGGGGGCAGTGTAGCGCCAGATTCAGAATCGGGGACGGGCGACGTGGCCGCTCCGCCCCGATCGCCTGGCGCCTGGCGCCTAACGCCTGGGAGTTGCCGGGGGGGCGAGTCAGGGCTCCCTCGATCCGATCCAGCCCGCGGCGCGTCTATCATGAAGGGTCATGATTGCGCTCTCCGATGTGACGAAGACCTTCGACGGCAAGCGGACCGTCACCGCCCTGGACCACGTGGACCTCGAGGTCGCGCGCGGTGAGATGGTGTCCATTGTCGGGCCATCGGGGTCCGGGAAGTCGACGCTGCTCAATCTGATCGGGGCCCTGGATCGGCCGAGCGCCGGCTGGATCGCCATCGACGGACAGCGCCTCGATGGTCTGGACGACGACGGGCTGACCCGGGTGCGGCGCGACAGGATCGGCTTCATCTTCCAGTTCTTCAACCTGCTGCCGACGCTCAACGCTCTCGAGAACGTGGCTCTGCCCCTGCACCTCAGGGGCTGGAAACGCCGGAAGGCGGCGGATCGGGCCCGGGAACTGCTCGACCTCGTGCAGCTCGGGAAACGCCTCGACCACGTGCCCGACGAACTCTCCGGCGGCGAACGTCAGCGCGTCGCCATCGCGCGGGCCCTTGCCGTCTACCCGCCGGTGCTGCTGGCCGACGAACCGACGGGCAACCTCGACACGCACACCGGTGCTGAGATCCTGAAACTCATCCGCGATCTCCATGCCCGCCTGAACACGACCATCCTGCTGGTGACGCACGACCGCCAGGTCGCGGACAGTTGCGCGCGCACCATCACCCTCCGCGACGGCCGCATCGTCGGGGACGACCGACGATGAGGCTGCTCGGCCTGATCACGTGGCCCTACGTCCGGCGCCACCGCGTGCGGACGCTGCTGACGACGCTCGGCATCGTCCTGGGCGTCGCGGTGTTCATCGGCATGCACACCGCGAACCAGTCGGTGCTGTTCGCCTTCCGCAAGACCATCGACCGGATCGCAGGCAAGGCCGAATTGCAGGTGACGGCGGGAGAGTCGGGATTCCCCGAGGAGATCCTCGAACGCGTGCAGGCGATTCCGGAAGTCCGCGTCGCTGTGCCGGTCATCGAGGCCCCGGTCGATTCGGGCCTCGAGGGCGAGGGCAATCTCCTCGTGCTCGGCGTCGACATGACCGGCGACCGCAGTCTGCGCGACTACGATCTGGAGAGCGGCGAGGACGCGGTCGTCGACGACCCACTGGTCTTCCTCGCCCAGCCCGACTCGCTCATCGTCACGCAGGAGTTCGCAGAGCGCAATCGCCTGCAGATCGGCAGCCGCGTGCCCATGCAGACGATGGACGGGGAGAAGCGGTTCACCGTCCGGGGGATCATGAAGTCCGGCGGATTGAGCCAGGCGTTCGGCGGCAACCTGGCCATCATGGACATCTACGCGGCGCAGATGGTGTTCGGGCGCGGGCGGCAGTTCGATCGCCTCGACCTGGCCCTCGCCGAAGGCGTGTCGCTGGCTGAAGGTCGCGCGGCGATCGAAGCCACGCTCGGGCCCGGGTTCCAGGTCGAGCCGCCCTCCTCGCGCGGGCAGCAGGTGGATTCCGTCCTGCGGGTGTACTCGTTCACGGCCACGCTGAACAGCGCCTTCGCGTTGTTCATCGGGATGTTCATCATCTACAACTCGTTCTCGATCGCCGTGACCCAGCGCCGCCACGAGATCGGCGTGCTGCGCGCCCTCGGTGCGTCGCGGGCGCAGATCCGGAACCTGTTCCTGATCGAGAGCGGGTTGTCGGGGCTGGCGGGGTCTGCGCTCGGGCTCGTTGCCGGGCTGCTCCTGTCGCGCGCGCTCGCCGGGTTCGTGTCGAACATGATTCGCGACATCTACGGCGTGGCGGAGCGCACGGTCGAGGTGGCGACGAATCCCGTTCTGCTCGGCACCGGAATGGCCGCGGGCGTCGCGACGAGTCTCGTCGCGGGCTTCCTGCCCGCCCGCAGTGCCGCGCGTGTCGATCCGATCCAGGCTCTCCAGAAAGGGCGCGTTCAGGTCCTGACGGCGGGCGAGAACCGCATGCGGCGCGCCGTGGCGTTCGCGTTCGCCATCGGCGCGGGGCTGCTCCTGGTGGTGGCCCGGGAATCGGTGGCGTTTTACACCGGCATGGCGCTGGCGCTGCTCAGCATGCTCCTGCTGGGGCCGAGCGCCGCGCTGTGGCTCACGCGCGCGCTGAGGCCGGCGCTCAAATGGCTGAGGCCGGTCGAGGGCGCGCTGGCCGCCGACAGCCTGATCCAGGCGCCCAGGCGGACGTCGGCGACGGTGACGGCGCTGATGCTCTCGCTGGCGCTCGTCATCAGCCTGGGCGGCATCGCCAAAGCCAGCTTCGACTCGATCATGGACTGGACGACGACGGCGCTGAACCCGGACCTGTTCGTGACGCCCACGCCGAACATCTCCGACCGGGTGTTCCGGTTCTCGCCGTCGGTGGCGGACGCGATCGCGGAGGTCGAAGGCGTGGAGACCGTGCAGCGCGTGCGCACGCATCGCGTGCAGTACCGGGGCACGCCGGTGATGCTGGTGGCCGTGGAGGCAGATTCGCTCGGGGACCGCGCCGCTCGCCCGCCCGTGGAGGGTCCGCCTGAGATGTACGACATGGCCGCGCGAGGCGAGGGCGTCATCCTCTCGGACAACTTCGCGGGGCTGTACGGTCTGCACGCGGGCGACGTCATCGGCCTGGACACGCCGACCGGGGCGCGCCAGGTGCCGGTCATCGGCCTGGTGGTGGACTGGTCGGACCAGCAGGGGACCATCCTGATGGACCGGAAGTCGTATATGGAGTGGTGGGGCGACGACAGCCTGAACGTCATCCGCGTGTACGTGAAGGACGGTGTGGACGTCGCGGCGGTGCGTCAGCGGATCATCGACAGGTTCGCGGGCACGAAGCGCCTGTTCGTGCTGACCAACACCGAGATCCGCTCGTGGATTGCGGGCCTGACGAACCAGTGGCTGGGGCTGTCGTACGCCCAGATTGCGATTGCGGTGCTCGTGGCGGTGCTGGGCATCGTGAACACGCTCACGGTGTCGATCATCGATCGCCGGCGCGAACTGGGCGTGCTGCAGGCGGTGGGCGGCCTGCGCAACCAGATTCGCCACACGATCTGGATGGAGGCGGTGGCGATCGGCGTCGTCGGGCTGATCATGGGGCTGGCGGCAGGGTCCGTCATGCTCCGGTACGTGCTCGAGATGACGCGGCGCGACCTGACCGGGATGGCGCTGCCTTACACGTTCCCGGCGGAGATTGCGGGGCTGCTCGTGCCCCTCATCCTCGGCGCCGCGTTCGTCGCGGCGCTGTGGCCTGCGGAGAGCGCGGTGCGCGGCTCGCTGGTGGAGGCGCTGGAGTATGAATAGGAGCAGATCCGCGACGTCAGCCGGACGAGCGGGTGGTACGTCACGCTCGCAGTCCCGCTCGCACTCGCCGGCAAAACCCCTCTCCGTCCCGTTGCGGGCCGCTGGCCGCCGGCTGCCGCCTTCGCCAAACGCGCTGCCGCGCGGCTTTGGCGGGCCAAGGCCGCGTCGCGGCCGCGCGCGGGCGCGGCTGCTCCGCGGACGACTACGCCGGCTGGCCCCCTCGTCCTTCGAGGGGTTTTGCAGACTGTCGCCGTCGGCTCGGCTCAAGGGCCTGCTCGGTGACGTACTGCCCGCTCGGCAGTCGGCTGCGGCTGTATCGGTCGCGCGGGCCCGAGCGGTGACCCCGCTGGCAGGCGCGGCGCTGGCTGGCGAGCGTGACCGGCGACCCGCGTGGCGGCGGGGCGTCGCGGTCGCTGCTCTGGTCTGGGCTGTCGGGTCCCAACCCGCTCTCGCCCAGGATGCGCGCGAGATCATGGCGGAGGCGCAACGGCGGACCGAGGCTGCGTCGCAGCACTACGAAGGCATGCTGCAGGTCATCGACTCGAAGGGGAAGGTCAGCGACAAGCGCTGGACGTTCGACCGGCTCGGCGCGCACGGCAACAGCAAGGCCGTGTTGCGGTTCGTCGCGCCGGCCGAGGTCAAGGGCGTCGCCCTCCTCATCGTCAATCATCAGGATCGCGCCTCGGACCAGTGGATGTGGACGCCGGCCATCCAGCGGGAGCGGCGGATCGCGTTCCAGGACCGCTCGACGCGCTTCTTCGGGACGGACTTCAGCTTCGAGGACCTCGAAGAGCGGGACGTCTCGCAGTACGACTATTCGATGGTCGGCGACGAGACGATCGAGGGCGTAGCGTGCTGGAAGATCGAGTCGCGGCCGAAGAGGACGAAGTCGTCCCAGTACACGCGGTCCTACGTCTGGGTCCGCAAGGACAACTACGCCTTCCAGTACATCGAGAACTACACGAAGGACCAGCTGGTGCGGCGCCTGAGGTACTCGCGGATCGAGAACGTGCAGGGCATCTGGACGGCCCGCGTGCTGGAGATGACGGACGTGAAGCGCAACAGCCGCACGATCCTGACCTTCGAGAAGCTCCAGTACAACGTCCCGATGAAGGACGAGGACTTCACGCTGCAGGCCCTGAGGCGGGAATGACGATGGAGGACGCGAAGCGGCCGAATGCGAAAGGTGTCTTGCCGACCAGCGTGAGGCGCGCCAATGTGCGAAGCGCGGACTCCGGTGGAGCGAGGCGGGGCGGCGGCACGCGGGAGGCTGTCAGGGTCACCAGCGAGAGCACCGGTGTCATGCTTCCACCGGTCGTGCGGGCCCCTCGAACCGAGCCGACGGCGTCAGTCTGCAAAACGCCTCGGAGGACGAGGGGGTCAGCCGGCGCAGTGGTCCGCGGAGCAGCCGTGCCCGCGCACGGCCGCGACGCGGCCCTGGCCCGCCGAAGCCGCGCGGCAGCGCGTTTGGCGAAGGCGGCAGCCGGCGGCCAGCGGCCCGCAACGGGACGGAGAGGCGATTTGCCGGCGAGCGTGAGCGGGGCCGAGCGGTGACCCCGACAGCCGCCGCTCCGCTGCAGTGCCTGTCCGCCGAAGCCCGGCCGGCGGAGGCGTGTCGAGCGGTTTGCTGCGGGATCCCCCGGCCGACCATCGCGGCGACCGCGGCACTTGTCGTCGGCGTCCTTACGGCAGCCCTGCTGGCGGCACCGCCCGCCGCGGCGCAGTCGCTGGAGCAGCGGGGATTCCTCGAGCTCAAGGGCCTCTGGTACCCGGAGGCCACGCCAGCCGACGACACGAAGGCCATCGGGGAGGTCCTGTTCCGCTACGAGCCGGCGTGGCGGCCGACGCCGTGGCTGCGCCTGGCGGGCTCGCTCGACCTGCGAGACGACACGCACGACCAGACCGAGTGGAACGGCTTCGACGTCGACGACCGCAGCACCAGGCGCCCGGGCCTGAGCCTCAGGCGTCTCGACGCCACGCTCAGCCGCGGCCCGCTGACCCTGCAGCTCGGCAAGCAGTTCATCCGGTGGGGCAAGGCCGACATCCTCAACCCGACCGACCGCTTCGCCCCGCGCGACTTCCTTTCCGTCGTCGACACCGAGTTGCTCGCGGTCACTGCCGCGCGCTTCACCGTCGGGCTGCACGCCGACTCGCTGGATGTGGCCGTGTCGCGCTTCACCCCGAGCCGGACGCCGCTGATCGATCAACGCTGGTCAGGGCTGCCGGCCGAGGCCCTGGCGGTTCCCATCACCGATGCTGGCGCCGTGTACCCCGATCGACCGCAGATCGGCGTGCGCTGGAACCACGTCGGCCGCGGCGTGGAGTTCTCACTGTCGGCCTTCAGCGGCAACAACCATCTGCCCCTGGTCGACACCGTCGTCTGGCCGCCGATCGTCCCCCTTCCCGGCCTGACGCCCGGCGTCGTGATCACTTCGCCGTCGGCGACCATCACCCGGGTGTACCCGCAGATCTGGATGGCCGGCGGCGACGTGGCCTGGCCGCTCCGCTGGTTCACCGTGAAGGGCGAGGCCGCGTTCTTCGGCGCGCCGGCGGACGACACGGACGAGTACTGGCTGTACGTGATTCAGTTGGAACGCCAGAGCGGGGAGTGGCTGTTCGTCGGCGGCTACGCGGGCGAGTACGTCACCGAGCGGCGGCAGCCGGCGGCCTTCGCTCCAGACCGCGGCCTGACGAAAGCGTTCCTCGGGCGCGCGTCCTACACGATCGACACGAATCGGAGTTTGGCCTTCGAGGGCGCCGTCCGGCAGAACGGCGACGGTGTCTGGACGCGGGGCGAGTACTCGCAGGCCTTCGGCCAGCACCTGCGGCTGACGCTGCGCGGCACCCTCATCGCCGGGGCCGAAGACGATTTCCTCGGCCAGTACCGCGACAATTCGAACATCACGGCGTACCTCAGATACTCGTTCTGAGGACGGGGACCGGGGACCGGGGACCAGGGGCCGGTTCTGTCACCCGCACCCGTTCGTCTGTGAGCCTTCCATCGCGGGTCCTGTCACCCGACGGCGACACGGCGCGGCCGGCCCGACTTCGCTCTTCGAGTCAAGTCGCGGCACGCTGAACGCGCCCCAGCGTGACATCGAATGGGGACTGGGGACTTCATAACTGGTTCCCGGTCCCCGGTCCCTGTGCTCCTACCGCCCCATCCTGCTCTGAACGAGCATGCGCAGGGTGACGTCGTACTCGCCGCCCGTGACCGCACGGCGCCGCTTGCCGTCGCCGTGCGCGGAGACCTGCTGGGTGTCGGTCTTGTGCGCGACGACCATGTCGAGTTCGGGCAGCACCGTGATGTACTGGCCGCCCGCGCCCATGCCGGTGAAGGCGCCTTTGAACGGCCCCGGCGAGTTCGGCGCGTCCCAGACCCACCACATGTAGCCGTAGCCCCAGCGCAGGCCCGTGCCGAGGGCGCGGTAGCCAGGCGGGTTCATCTCGTTCAGCGGCGTCACCAGGCTCGTGATGCGACGGACCCAGTCGCGCGAGACGACTTGCCTGCCGTTCCACTCGCCGCCGCGCAGCATGAGCAGGCCTACCCGCGCCATGTCGCGCGTCGAGTACCACATATGGTACGCCATGTGCTGCGACCGCTTCGGGTCTCCCGACTTGCGCTGCGCCTTGCGGTCGAAGTCCTGCATGCCGATCGGCGTCGCGAGATCGGATTGGACGACGTCGTAGATCTCGCGGCCGACGAGCTTCTCGAACACGGCGCCGGCGGCGTTGAAGTCCCAGTTGTTGTAGAGGTAGTAGGTGCCGGGCGCCTGCGATCCCCGCGGCGGCGCGCTGGCCGTGCTGTCACCGGCATTCGAGGCGAGGTGGTACACGCCGGATCTGGCCGTGATCAGGTCTTCGATTCGTGCCTCGAGTTCGCGGGGCAGCAGACCGTCCACATCGGTGAACTCGAGGTCCTTCAGTGTCGTGCCCAGCTTGATAGTCCCATTCTCGACGTACTTGCCGTAGAGCATCGCGAGCACGCTTTTGCGAACCGAGGCGAGATAGCTCAAGCGCGCGATGTCGCCGTACTCGAACAGGACGCGCCCGCCGACCGAGGCGACCATCGCGGTCGTGTCGATCGACTCGAGCCAGCTCTTGAGCGCCGCGAGTCGGGCGGTTGAGTACCCCGCGTCCTCGGGCCGCGCGATCCTCTCCCAGTCCTGCCCGGGAAACACCGGCGTGAGGGGCGCTTGGGCAGCCGGCGCCTGAGCGCCAGCCTGCACGCCTGCCAGGCACAGCACGAGCACCAGCCCGAGCAGCGGGTTGACGTGTCGAACGCGCATGGGCACCTCCGGAATGAGTGCGAACGCGCCGGAGTATACCGCAGCGGGGCCGAGCGGCGAGACGCCAGCCTCCCGCCGATCCGCCCGTCGCCGGCGCGCGCCTCAGCCCGACTCCCGGATCCCGGATCCCGGGTCCCGGTCCGACTCCGACCCAAGCAGCCGGGCTCGGAGTTCCGTCTTGAGCACCTTCCCGTACGCCGTCCGCGGCAACTCGCGCAGGAACATCCACCGTCGCGGAATCTTGTACTTCGCGAGCGTCCCGGCGAGGAACACCGACAGCTCGTCGCCGGACGGGGGCGGGTCCGCTCGCGCGACGACGAACGCGACTCCGATTTCGCCCCACGTGTCATCCGGCACACCGACGACCGCGGCATCCTGCACCGCCGGGTGCAGCAGCAGGGCCGCCTCGATCTCGGCTGGATAGACGTTCACGCCGCCGGAGATCAACATGTCCTTCTGACGGCCGGCGATGTAGTAGAAGCCGTCCTCGTCGCGCCGGGCGAGATCGCCCGTGTGAAACCAGCCGTCGGCATCGATCGCCGCCGCCGTCGCCTCCGGGTTGTTCCAGTAGCCGGAGCAGACGTGAGGGCCGCGAAGCCACAGCTCGCCGACCTCTCCGACGGGCACCTCGCGGCCGACCTCTCCGGCCGCGCGGGCCTCGGTGAACATCAGGGGCTTCCCGATCGACCCCTTCTTGCGGATCGATTCCTCCACGGTCATCGCGAAGCAGTTGACGCCGACCTCGGTGAGCCCGTAGCCCTGCTTGAAGACCACGCCGCGCCGCTGGTAGGCCTCGATGATGTACAGAGGCAGCGGCGCGCCCCCGCTGATGAGCCAGCGCACGCTGGAGAGATCCGCGCGCTCGAACTCCGGCGCGTCCATCAGGAGCTTGTAGATCGTCGGCACACCCAGTACAACCGTGCAGCGCTCGCGCTCCATGACCCGCCAGATCTCCGCCGCGTCGAAGCCGGCGTGCAGCACGATCGTCCCGCCGATGGCGAAGATCGGCAGCAGGAATGCCCCGAGCCCACCGGCGTGGTAGAGCGGCGTGAAAATCGGGCTCACGTCGTCTTCGCGCAGTTGCCAGCCGAGCACGGTGTTGTATCCGTTCCACGCGACCATGCGGTGGGGAACCATCACGCCCTTTGGGTTGCCCGTCGTGCCGCTGGTGTAGAGCAGGCAGCAGATGTCCTCCGGCGCGGGTCGGGTCAGCTGCTTTCCGGGCATGGACGGCAGGAGATCTGCAAACCGTCTGTCCTCGGGATGCGCCGGCAGGTCGAGCGCGAGCCAGTGCCCGAGCGGGAGAACCGGGCGCAGCGCCCGCACGGTCTCCGCAAACGCCCCGTCGTAGATGAGGGCGCGCAGCCCGGCGTCTCTTGCGATGAAGGCAACCTCCGATGCTGTCAGGCGTGTCCCGATCGGCACGAGGACAACACCGGACTTGGCAGCAGCGAAGAACGCGTCGATGAACTCGACCCGATTGTGGGCGAGCAGACCGATCCGGTCTCCCGGCACCAGGCCCAGCACGTCCAGCCAGCAGGCGGCGCTGCGCGAGGCGCGGTCGTCCAGTTGCCGGTAGGTGAAGCGCTCCCCGGTGGGCACCCACACGAGGGCAGTCTTGCCAGGAGTCAGCCGTGCACGCTCGCCGAGCACGTCCGCAGGGATCATGACGGGCCCAGACGCACGTTCTTGATTCCCGGTGCGGGCGGAGGCGACGCCAGGACCTCGGCCAGCGTGGCCTTGAAGCGGGTCGGGCACTCCTGGTGAGGCACATGGCCACAGCCAGGGATCGTGCGCAGCCGCGAAGCCGGAAGCGATGCCATCATCCGCCGGGCGTAAGCCAGGGGGAATAGCTTGTCCGATTCGCCCCAGGCGAGATCGACTGGCGTGTTCACCTCGTGGAGCCGGCCGTCGAGGAGGAACGCCTCCATGCTCGCCGCGGTTGCGGCGAAGCGCGCGAGCGGCCCGCTCTGCGCCTGCCGTACGACATCGTCGAGCACGAAGCCCTTGATGGGCGCGGAGGCCGGATCGCGCAGCTCCGTCATGAGCGACGCGGCCTCCTCGCGCGTGCGAGGCGTCAGGCTGAGATCGGAGCGGTCGCCTCGAATCGCGCCCCCGTTGACCAGCACGAGGCGAGCCACGCGGTCCGGATGCGCGTGCGCGTAGAGCATTCCGACCCATGCACCGAGCGAGTTGCCGACGATGATGACCGGGTCCTGGGGACCCTGGCTGAGGATGGCCTCGACCCCGCGAAGGACCTGGCTGAGTTCGATCGGGCCCTCGGCGGGGGCGCTGCGTCCGTGGCCGGCCAGGTCGGGGATGACGAGGCGGTACGAGGCAGTCAGCGACGGCGCCACGCTGGCCCAGGTGCCCGACTCATCGCCGGCCCCATGGAGGAACACGAGGGTGGGACCGGATCCGCCCGCCCAGTAGGTCTGCGGGCCGAAGCCCGTCTGCGCGATCGACTCGGCCAGGCCGGCGCTCGCGAGCGCCCGCCTGGTGAACCAGGCGTAGACGGAGAGGGGCCGCCTGTAGACGTACCAGGTGCCCGTGGCGAGGATCAGGAGGACCAGCGCGACAGCCGCCACGCCGATCCTGGCTCCCAGTGACATGCATGACCTCCCATGGGGTCGGGACAAGGCCCGACCTGACCCCGGGTTTGCCCCGACCTTGTCCCGACCCTGGTCGGAGGTATTCCAGCCTCCCGGGCTTACCCCGGGCATGTCCCGACCATGTCCGGGGTTGGGCAGCGCTTGACAGCCCCCTACGTGGCGGCAGTATTCTACCTCGGACCGGCAACATAACAAACGTTCGGGATGTTTTTGAGGCCGGGTGGGTCGTTCACTTCCGTAACGCCCAGGAGGACGAGATGCTGAGGGCAAGTTCATTTGGAGCGGTGCTGCTCGCGGCCCTGTTGTTCGCGGCGGCACCCGCGTCCGCGCAGGTCGCCGACGCGGTTATCGAGGTCATCGCGCAGGACGAATCGCAGGCGTACCTGCCTGGCGTGACCGTGACCGTGACCCGTCCCGACACGGGATTCACCCAGAACAACGTGACCGACGCGACCGGCACGATCCGCTTCATCGCGCTGCAGCCCGGCACCTACACCGTGACGGCCGAACTGTCCGGATTCAGCCCCGTCACCCAGGAAGGCGTGACCCTCCGCGTCGGCCAGACGGCCCGGCTGACCGTGACGCTCAAGGTCGGGGGCGTGGCGGAGACCGTCAACGTCACCGCTGAAGCGCCGCTCATCGACATTTACAAGACCGACTCCTCGACGAACATTGTGCCCGAGCAGATCGAATCGCTGCCGGTGCCCAACCGCGACTTCCAGTCGCTGGCCTTCCTGGCCCCCGGCGTGCAACGCGAGCGCGGGACCTACCGCTTCATCCAGAACTCGCCGGTCATCGGCGCCGGCGGCAACGCCAGCCAGTCGACGATCATGGTCGACGGCGTGGACTTCACGGATCCGACGCTCGGTCTCGCGCGCGCCCGCTTCTCGCAGGACGCGATCAGCGAGTTCCGCGTCATCGCCAACCGCTTCGACAGCGAGATCGGCGGCTCGGCGGGCGGCGCGCTCTCGGTCGTCACGAAGACCGGCACCAACGAGCTTCGCGGATCGGCGTTCGGCTTCTTCCGCGACGACGCGCTGCGCGCCAAGGGCGAGTTCGACCTTCAGAAGAACGACTACTCGCGGCAGCAGATCGGTGGGACGATCGGCGGGCCGATCGCGAAGGACCGGACCCACTTCTTCGCCAGCCTCGAGCAGATCAACGAAGACACGGTCACGCTGTTCCGACCCGGGGGCGCCTACGCGAACCTCGCCGCGGACATCCCGATCCCGCTGAACTCCACGCTGCTCTACGGCGGGATCGACACCCGCTTCAGCGACGACCAGAACCTCCGCCTGCGCTTCGTGTACGAGCGCCAGCGCCAGGAGAACTTCCGGGTGGGCGGCGTGGCCGACGAGTCGAGCGGATTCAAGATGGAGCGCGACAACTGGAACCTCACCGCGACCCACGGCTGGACGGTCAGCAATACGTCCCTGAACCAGATCTCGTTCCAGGTCGGACGCCGCAAGTTCGGCGAGCCGAACAACTCGACGGCGCTCTCGGAGTACTTCTCGAGCGGCAACACGCTGGTCACCGGGGCCAACATCACGGGAGAGCAGTACGACACCGGTGACATCGTCGAGATCCGGGACACGTTCTTCACACGGCTCGGGGCGGGCGCGTGGGCCGTTGATCTGAAGGCCGGCGGCGCCTGGCAGTGGGTGCGCGACGACTGGGACTTCCCGGTCTACCCGCAGGACCTGATGATCTACGTCACGGACAGCCGCGTGCTGCCGCTGCTCTACGTGGACGCTTCAGGCGAGGGCCGGTCGGTCATCAAGACCAACCTGCTGTCCGGCTTCGCGCAGGCCGACCTGAAGCCCACTCCGCGGTTCAGCCTGAGCGTGGGGCTGCGCTACGACCTCGACACCGCGGGCAACAACCCTGACTACACCGACGAACTGCATCCGACGCCGCGCGGGAAGGACACCAACAACCTCCAGCCACGGGCTGGCTTCTCGTGGGATCTGACCGGCCGCGGCGACCACGTCATCCGCGGCGGTGCCGGACTGTTCAGCGGCCGCTTCCTGCTCGTGCCGGCCCACGTCGAGCTGCAGCAGAACAGCTACACCGGCCGGATCATCCAGCAGCGTCTCAACGGCGCCGTGCTCGGCCTCCCGGCAGCCTTCTGGCTCGACGCGGCCAACCCGGCCGTGACCGGCATCCCGCTGGCGCGGGACGTCGGCGGCCTCGACACCTCGTTCGTGAATCCGCGGGCGACGCAGGCGAGCGTCGGCTACACGGTCAGGCTGGGATCGACGGGGCTCTTTGCCGACTTCGAGGGCGTCTACGTCAAGGGAGACGATGAAGTCATCATCCGTGACGTCAACTGGCGCGGGAATGCCAACCCCGGACGCATCAACGCGACGCGCAACCAGATCAACTGGTACACCAACGAGGGCCGCTCGGAGTACAAGGCGTTCGTCGCCAGCGTCAACGGCACGATCGCGGGCGGGCACCTCGTCACGGCATCGCTCACGGTGGCTGACAAGAAGAACATCAACGACGACTTCAGCCCGGCGCTGACGGACTATCCGAACGACCCAGCCGACGTCGAGGCCGAGTGGGGCCGTTCGCGCGCCGACGAGCGCGTGCGCTTCACCGCATCCGCGGTGCTGAAGCTGCCGGCGCGCTTCACCGTCGCGCCGATCTTCGAGTACGGCTCAGGCCAGCCGTGGAACCGGCGCCGCGGCTACGACTTCAACGGAGACGGCAAGAACTCGGACCGGCTGCCCAACGTGGGCCGCTTCACAGAGGACGGGCCGGCCTTCGCGCAGGTGAACCTCCGGATCACCTACGGGATTCCGCTCGGGGCGCGGGCGAACGCCGACCTCATCGCCGAGTTCTTCAACCTGTTCAACCGTGACAATCTCGACGTGAACTCGATCATCAACTCCGAGTTCCTGAGCGGCCCGACGCTCGCCAACCCGGCGCTGGCGGCGGTCACGAATCCGCGCTACGGGCAGTACACCGCCACGCTGCCGCCGTTCGAAGCGCAGCTCGGCGTCCGGATCCGGTTCTAATCAGCACGAGCCGGTCACGGCGGCCCGGAGGCCACACGGCTGGCTGCCCGGGCCGCCGCGCTCGGACCGACTGACGGTCCGGCCGGCGGAGATCAGTCATGGCGCGCTTCGCCAGCATCATCTCGACCGGGCGCTACCTGCCAGAGATCGAAGTCACCAACGACGACTTGCGGCAGCGATTCGCGCATCTGCCGGAGTTCGTCGACAAGATGGAGCAGTCGAGCGGCATCCGCAGCCGCTGGCACGCGCCGGAATCGTGGGCGACGTCAGACGTCGCGCTGCCGGCCGCCCAGCAGGCGCTCGAGCGCGCCGCCGTGCCTCCCGAGGATGTCGACCTGCTCATCCTCGGAACGGACTCGCCCGACTACATCACGCCGGCGACGTCGGTGGTGCTCCAGCACAAGCTGGGCGCGAAGAACGCCGGCACGTTCGACGTCGGGTGCGCGTGCGCGTCGTTCCCGACGGGACTCGCCTCGGCGTCGGGGATCATGGCGACCAACCCCGCCATCAGGAACGTCCTGGTGGTCGGCGTGTACCTCATGCACAAACTCGCGGACCCGGCCGACCCGATGATCTACTTCTACGGTGACGGAGCCGGCGCGGCGCTGCTGCAGCCGGCCGATCGGCCCGGGTTCCTGAACGCGGCCTTCATCGCCGACGGCGCCTATCACCGCCACTGGGGCATCTACTCGGGCGGAACCTTCGAGCCGGCCACGGAGGAATCGGTCAAGGCGGGCCGCGCGCGGGTGAAGATGCTGGAGCGCTATCCCCCGGAGATCAACCACGAGGGATGGCCGCGGCTCGTCCGCAAGCTCGCCGCGGAGGGCGGGTTCGCCGTGGCGGACGTCGACTTCATCATCTTCACGCAGGTCCGAAAGCCGTCGATCGAACTCGTGATGGCCGATCTGGGCCTGCCGATGACGCGCACGCACACGGTCATGGAGGAGTGGGGATACACGGGATCGGCCTGCATCCCCATGGCCCTGGACGACGCGGTGCAGAAGAACCTGATCGGCAAGGGCGCGCTCGTCGTCTTCGTGGGCTCGGGCGTGGGGTACAACCAGGCGGCGACGGCGTTCAGGCTCTGAGGGCGGGGACCGGGGACCGGGGATCAGTTGTGGAGTTCCCAGTTCGCCGGAGTACGGGGCTCAACTGGTCCCCGGTCCCCGATCCCTGACTGATGTGGGGGTTTTCTGATGGCACTCGAGACGGGGCTCAAGGACAAGGTGGTGATCGTGACGGGCGCAGCGGCGGGGATCGGCCGGGCCACCGCCCTGGCGTTCGCAAAACAAGGCTGCCGGGTGGCCGCGTGGGACGTCTCGGACGCCGGAGCCGCGGCGCTGGTTGCCGACCTGGAGGGTGCCGGTGGCCGCGCGCGGTTCGACCGCGTTGACGTCTCCGACAGCGCCAGCGTGAACGCCGCGGCTGCGGCGGTGTCGGCAGCCTGGGGCCGGATTGACGTCCTCGTCAACAACGCCGGAATCGTCCGCGACGGCCAGCTGGTCAAGTGGAAGGACGGCGCGCTGACCGGGTCCATGAGCGACGAGACGTTCGACCGGGTGATCGACGTGAATCTGAAGGGGCCCTTCCTGTGCGCGCGCGCCGTGGTGCCGCACATGATCGCGGCCGGAGGCGGCGTGATCCTGAACGCCTCGTCGGTCGTCGGGCTGTACGGCAATTTCGGGCAGACGAACTACGCGGCGACGAAATTCGGCGTCATCGGGTTCACGAAGACCTGGGCGCGCGAGCTGGCCAAGTTCCGGATCCGGGTCAACGCCGTGGCGCCGGGCTTCGTCGCGACCGAGATTCTGAAATCCATGCCGGCGAAGGTGCTGGAGGGTATGATTGCCAGGACCCCGCTCGGCCGGATGGGGGAGCCCGCCGACATCGCGAACGCCTATGTCTGGCTCGCCTCGGACGCCGCCGGTTTCGTGACCGGCACGGTCATCTCGGTCGATGGGGGGCTGGTACTGGGGACGTAGAACAGGGGCCGGGGACCGGGGACCTGGGACCGGGGACCGGTTCTGTCGCGCGTGACGGAACTGATCGCTGGTCCCCGATCCCCGGTCCCCAATATCCGTGGAGCGCACTCATGAACAAACCGATCTACATTGCCGCCTACCACCAGTCCGAGTTCGGAAAGCTGATGGGCCTGACCGTGCCCGACATCGTCACCGCCGCTGTCACGGGCGTGTGCGGCGACATCAAGTGCGATCCCGCCGTTGTGGACGTCGGTTCGGTCGGGGCGACCTGTCACTTTACACTGAACGAACAGGGTTTGATCGCGGGCCTGATGGCCGCGGTGCCTGGGCTGGGTGGCAAGTCCATCGAGTCCGTGGAAAACGCGTGCGCCTCGGGCGGGCAGGCGATTCTCTCGGTCGTGCAGAAACTGCAGCTCGGCCAGGGGGATGTGGGCCTCGCGCTCGGCTTCGAGAAGATGCGCGACAACGAAGGCAAGATGGACGGCAAGAAGGTCGGCTGGGCCCTGGGGATGTTCTCACACCCGGTCGATCGCGAGGGCAAGGTCTACATCTTCCCGCACATCTTCGCCGAGGTCATGGCGGAGTACATGCAGCGGCACGGCGTCTCGGAGCGAGACCTGGCGCAGATCTCGTTCGTCGAGTACGGCAACGCGAACAAGAATCCGTACGCCCAGATGAAGAAGGTCAAGGTCTCGCTCGATGACTGCGCCAACATCGGCGACCGCAACAAGTACATCGTCGAGGGCCTGCCCCTGAAGACGTACGACTGTTCGCAGATCACTGACGGATATGCCGCGCTCGTGCTCGCCACCGAGGAGGGCCTCAGGAAGCTCGGCGTCGCGAAGGCGGACTGCGTCGAGATCGCGGGGTACGGGCAGGCGACGGATCCGCTGACGCGGGCCGGGCGCGATCCTCTGAAGCCGGAAGGCGCCGTCGTGGCGATGAAGAAGGCCTATCACATGGCTGGGCTGACGCCGGAGGACATCAACGTCGCCGAGCTGCACGACTGCTTCACCGTCATGGGCGCGATCGGCACCGAGGTCATCGGCAAGGCCGGGTACGGCCAGGGCGCGAAGTACTGGGTCGACGGGAAAGCCGCCGTGGACGGCGAGTGCGGCATCAACACGTCTGGCGGTCTCATCGCGAAGGGGCATCCGGTCGGCGCGACGGGCGTGGCGATGGTGGGCTGGTCGGCCTGGCAGTTGCTCGGCAAGGTGCCGGCCGAACTGCAGGTCAAGAACGCGAAGGCCGCCGCGACGTTCAACATCGGCGGGCCAATCTGCGCGTCGGTCTGCACGGTGCTGAAGCGGGCGAGCTAGGGCGGATCGGCCTCGCGGCTCAGAAACGTACGGTTCCTGCTCGGCCGGCTCGGCGAGCCGGCCCTACCGCACCCGATGTGGTAGGGCGCGTTCGCCGAACGCGCCGCGATACTGGAGCCCGGGGTCGTCTGACGCCGGGCGTTCGACCATGCCTGAACTGACACCAGGACGATAATCACTCCCGGAGTGATTTCGCGGCAGGGCGACCGGTAATCACTCCGGGAGTGATTATCGGGCGGGCTGTCCGGCGACAGGACCCGCGAGGGTAAGAGCACGGATGAGGACTGGAGCCCGGGGTCGCCTGACCCCGGGCGCTCGATCATGCCTGAACTGACACCAGACCAGGCCGGTTTCATCCACGCTGACGGCCGGCAGATCTACTACGAGCGCTTCGGCACGGGCGCGCGCGAGACCGTCTGCCTGCTGAACGGCCTCGCGATGCACACCAAGGCGTGGTACGGATTCGTGCCGCTGCTCTCGGGCGAGTTTGACGTCCTGCTCTGGGACTACCTGGGGCAGGGCAACTCCTCGTCTGACGACGTGCCGTACGAGATCCCGCGGTTCTGCGACTACCTCACCGCCATCGCGGACGAACTCGGGATCGGGCGCGTCCACCTGATGGGCATCTCGTACGGAGGGTTCGTCGGGCTGGACTACGCGCGCCGCTACCAGCACCGGCTGCACACGCTGACGATCTCGGGCATCCTCCTGAGCCACGAAGAGCTGTTCCAGATGTACGAGGACATCTCGCTGCGTTTCTACAGGAACACGCCGGAGGTGTTCGAGGTCTACACGCACTACATGTACGAGAAGATTTTCGGAGAGACGTTCGTCGGAAAGGTGAAGGACAGCCTGGGCGTGATGCGCGAGAAATTCTACGACCGGTTCAAGGACAAACGGCATTGTCTGATCCGGTTGACCGAGGCCCAGGATCCGTTCTTCGCGGCGCTGGACGCGAACATGCCGGGGTACCGGTCCATCCTGACGCCGACGCTCATCATGGCCGGGGCCGAGGATCGGACGATTCCCCCGTGGGTGCAGCGCAAGCTCACCGGCATCCTGCCCAACCACCGGTATCACGAAGTCGCCGACAGCGGCCACGTGGTCTACCTGGAGAAGCCGGAGATCTTCTTCGGCAACCTGCTGCGCTTCGCGCGGAGCAAGTCGCTCGATTTCGAGCTGGTCGCCTGATGACGCAGGAGGAGCGTACGCAACGCAGCCGGGCCCTGGTGCTGGACGCCGCCCTGGCTCTCTTCTCGCACCAGGGATACCGGGCCACGAGCATGCGCGACATCGCCGCCCGGGCGGGGGTATCGACCGGCGCCGTCTACCACCACTTCAAGGACAAGGAAGCGATCTTCCTCGAGCTGCTCGACGTCTACTGGCGCGCTATCGAGAATCCGGATTTCCCCATCAACCGGGCTCTCAGGACGGGCAGCTTCCCGGAGAACCTCGAGGCCATCGGCCACGCCGCCCGCGAGAGCGTGGCCCAGTACCGGCCCTATGTGGCCCTCATCTACGTCGACGTCGTGGAGTTCGAGGGCAGCCACATCCGCAAGTTCTACTCGGAGATGGCGGACCGCTTCGAGCGGTTCGTGGCCGCGCACCGCGACGAGATCAAGGTCGAGGGGAAACTCCGTTCCGACGTCACCCCCTCGTCTGCGGTCATGCTGGCGTTCAGGACCTTCCTCAACTACTTCGCCGTCGAACTCGTCTTCGGCGTGCCGAACCACTTCGGGAAGAGCAGCGACGAGGTCGTGCACGAAATCGCCGAGATCCTCCGGCACGGTATGCTCAGAACGCCGGCCTGAGCTGCCACGCCTCCTCGAGCGCGTCGATCATCAACGCCCTGAACAGTTCGACCTTGAAGCGATTGTCCGGAAGGGGCATCGCCTCGGCCATGGCTGCGTCCACGGCTCGGGCAATGAGCGTGCGGTCCACCTGGAATCCGCGCAGCACCGCTTCGGCTTCCCGGGCCCGCCAGGGGACCGGCGCGGCCGCGCCGAGAACGATCCGCACCGAGTCGGCGGCTCCCCCGGCAGGCACCAGCGCGACGGCCACGCTGGCCAGGGCGTAGTCGACTCCGGACTCCGAGACGCGGCGATACGTGGAGATCGAACCGGGCGGGAGGTGCGGCACGAGGATCTCGGTGAGCATTTCCGAGGGCGCCAGGACGTTCTCCCGCGTCAGGCTCAGGCTGGGTGGGAGGAAGAACTCCTCGAACGGCACCGTGCGGATGCCCGACAGGCTGGCGATTCTCGCGGACGCGCCCAGGGCCATGAGTGCGGGCGCCACGTCCGAGGGGTGGACCATGTGGCACAGATCGCCGCCCATCACCGCGTGATAGGTGCTCTCGCCGTCGGCGGCGAAGCACAGCACCCCGCCCTTGCGCACGCAGGTATTCTCGCTCCGGAGGTACCAGCATCGGGGCCGCTGGCAGACGTTGCCGCCGATGGTCGCCTGGGTGAGCGTCTCGGCCGGACCCGCGCACGAGGCCGCCCGGGCCAGTGCGATGCAGGGGCCGGCCAAATGGGGCGAGGCGGCGACCGCGGCCAGGGACGTGAGCGTGCCGATGCGCACGCCGTCGGCGGCCGTTCGGATGCCCCTGAGTTCGTCGATGTCCGCGATGCTGACGACCTTCCGGGTGCGCTCTCCGTCGACCACGAGCGCGTCGGAGAGATCGGTGCCGCCCGCAACCACTCGGGCGCCGCCCCCGGAGAGGTGCTCGAGAGCCTCGCGGAGCGTTCTCGCCCGGACGTACGACAGCTCTGCCGCCACGGCGCCGATTGTAGTGCAGTAGGCCGACACGCCCACCCGTTTTCGGCGAACGGTCATCCAGGCGGGCCGGACGGGCAGCCATCCGCGCCGGCCGGGCACCTCCGGAATTCCCCGGTCCCCGGTCCCGGATCCCGGGCCCCGGTTCCCGGCTACAATTCAGTCATGAACAACGTCATCGACTTCATCCAGACCAGCCGCGACCGCTACGTCGACGAACTGAAAGCCTACCTGGCGATTCCCAGCATCAGCGCGCTGCCGGAGCACGCAGCGGACGTGCGTCGCTGCGCCGAGTGGACGGCCGACGAGATGCGACGCATCGGTCTCGAGAACGTCCGTGTCATCGACACGCCGGGTCACCCGCTCGTGTACGGCGACTGGCTCCACGCGGAGGGGGCGCCGACGATCCTCCTGTACGGCCACTACGACGTCCAGCCCGTGGATCCGCTGGACCTGTGGCGCACACCGCCCTTCGAGGCCACCGTCGTCGACGGTCAGATTTACGCCCGCGGCGCGGCCGACGACAAAGGACAGGTGTTCGTGCACCTGAAGGCCCTGGAGGCCCACCTGCAGAAGACCGGCCGGCTGCCCGTCAACTTCAAAGTGATTCTCGAGGGTGAAGAAGAGGTCGGGAGCACGAACCTCGACACGTACGTCGAAACCCATCAGGACGAGCTTCGGGCCGACATGGTGCTCATCTCGGACACCGAGATGTTCGACCGTGGCGTGCCGTCCATCTGCTATGGCCTGCGCGGCCTCTGCTACATGCAGATCGACCTGCGGGGCACACACGGCGACCTGCACTCGGGCCAGTACGGCGGCGCCGTGGCGAACCCGGGGAACGTGCTCGCGCACCTCATCGCCCAGCTCAAGGACAAGAGCGGGAACATCAAGATCCCGGGCTTCTATGACGACGTGCGGCCGCTGCGGGACGAGGAGCGAGCCGAGTTCAAGCGGCTGCCGTTCGACGAGGTGGGCTACAAGAAGCACCTGGGCGCGCCGCGCCTGACGGGGGAGAAGGGCTACAGCGTTCTGGAGCGCGTCTGGGCTCGACCGACGCTCGACGTCAACGGCCTGCTGGCCGGATTCACCGGCGAAGGCACCAAGACGGTCATCCCTGCGACGGCCATGGCCAAGGTCAGCATGCGCCTCGTGCCGAACCAGGACCCGGAGAAGATTGCGGGCCTGTTCGAGGCGTACGTGAAGAAGATCGCGCCGAAGACCGTCGAAGTGAAGGTGACGCGGATGCACGGCGCGAAGCCGTGGATGACCGACTTCGACAACGTCTACGTGCAGGCGGCCGGGCGTGCCATCGAGAAGGGCTTCGGGAAGCGGCCGGTGTACACGCGCGAAGGCGGCTCGATTCCCGTCGTGGCCACCTTCCAGGATGCGCTGAACATCCCGGTGGTGCTGTTCGGCTTCGGGCTGCCCGACGACAACCTGCACGCGCCGAACGAGAAGTTCAATCTCGACAACTTCTTCAACGGGGTGATGGCATCGGCGTTTCTGTACGAGGAAGTCGCGGGCATCGGCTCGTAGTGCCCGCGACCTCCTCGCAGAGGCCTGGGACCGGGGACCAGGGAACGGTTCTGTTCCAACTGATCCCCGGTCCCCGATCCCCGGTCCCTACTTCTTGAGTTCCTTGATCAGCCCCTGCGCCTGGATGGCTTCCGAAGACGTCGGGTCGGTCTCGATGATCTTCTCCATGATCGTGATCGTGCGTTCCTTGTCGCCCTTGTTGAGGGCGACCAGGCCGAGCTTGAACATGGGCTTCACCCAGGTCGGGTCCTTGTCGAGCGCCTTCTGGTAGCTTGCCGCCGCCTCGTCGGTCTTGCCCTGGGCGAACTCCACCTCGCCGAGGTTGTAGAAGAGTTCGCGGCTGGCGTTCGGGGACTTGGCGGCCTCTGACATGGTTTCGTAGGCCTTCTCCATGTCACCCTTCAGCATGTACGTGTTGCCGATCTCGATCCGGAGGCGTTCGAGGTCCGGCTCGGCCTTGAGGGCTTCCTGGAAGGCCGCGATGGCGTTGTCGTAGTCCTTCAAGGCCCGGTACGCGCCGCCGAGCTGCAGGTTGAGGCGCGTCAGGCTCGGGGCCTTCGCAATCAGGGCCTTGTAGGCGGCCGCTGCCTCGGCCCACTGCTTCGCCGCGTACAGTTCGTCAGCCGCTTTCAGTTCGTTCTGCAACTCCTTTGTGTTCACGCCGCTGAGCGCAGCCGCTTCTGCGCTCTGCTTCTTCAGTGTGAAGTCCACACCCGGGTTGGCGCGCAGGTACGAGATCGGCTGCCGCGTCGTCGAGGGGGCGTAACCGGAGGCGGTCACGGTGAACGTCCACTGGCCGTTCTGCAGGCCGATCATGGACCAGCGCCCCTTGTCGTCGGACTTCGACGTGAACTCAGGCGGCACGGCGCTCGGGTTCTCGGCCTTGATCGTCGCGTCCTTCACGGGCTGGCCGCTGTCGTCCTTGATCGTGCCGCTCACGCGTCCCTGGGCAAGGGCCGGGGCGGCCGAAACGACGATCAGGGCCAACAGGAACAGGAAGATGGCAGTTCCACGTGCGTTGAGCATATCGAGACTCCCAAGGATCGGGGGCGGGCGGGTCGCCGGGACGGGGCCGCGCTGGCGGTCCTGCACCGACAGGGCGTGGCGGCCGATTCCCCGAAGTATATGCGAGCGGGTGCCCGGGCCAAAGAGAAGGGGCGGGGCCGCGCCGGCCCCGCCCCGCGAGTCACGGTAGGGCGGTTTCGCCGACACCGCCTACCACGTGGCGCGCTCGGCGAGCGCGCCCTACCACCCCGGGCCTGGGGTCCGGGTCCCGGACCCCTGCCCTACCAGGTCGCCCGCACGCCGAAGCGGACGATGCTCGGCGCCACGACGCCGGAGATGTTGTTGGCGTTGGATGCGTTCTGGTTCGTCCGCCGCGCGAGAATCGTGTTCGCATTGAACAGATTGAACACGTCCATGCTCGGGATGAGGGTAAGGCGGTTGAACTTGAACGCCTTGTCGATCCGAAGGTCCAGCGTCTGGAAGTTCGGGTGCCTGACGTCACCGAGCGGATCCAGCAGCACGGTCGTCGTGCCGGCCCGGTTCGGGCGGCTCGGCGTCAGGATGCGCTGCGGGAAGGGATAGCCCTGCCGCGCATTGTAGACGCCGGCGACGTTGATGTCCCACCACGGCAGCGTGTACTGGCCGTTGAGCTTGACCAGCCACTTCGCGTTCGGGAACACGTTGTCGATGCCGCTGCCGCCGACCTCAGGCGCGTACTGCGCGCCGTCGCGGTTGATGATGCCCGTCGGGTCCTCGTACGAGTCCGGCGAGCTGTAGTGCTCCACCGCGCTGTTGTAGGCGTAGCTGGCGCTCATCATCCAGCGGTTCGAGTACCGCTTCCGCATGGTCAACTCGAAGCCGTTGAAGTCGCGGTAGTAGCCCGGCTGGTTCGTCCGGATGCGCAGCGACGGGATGCTGAAGTTCGGCACGTAGTAGGTAATCGTGTCGCAGCGGGCACCGGCCTGCGGGCAGGACGCCGCAGTCGGCGTGAACTGCACGGGCGAGTAGTCGGCCGAGGTCAGGCCGATGGTGTCATCCCACCGGAACTGGTCGTACTTCCGCCAGATGTAGTTGGCGCCCACGCCCCAGCCCGGGAACAGCTCGTGGTCGAAGCCGACGATGAACTCCTGCGTCCGCTCGTTCTTGACGTTCGGGTCCACCGTATTGGCCGTCGTCACGACCGTCGGGTTGTTGGGGTCGTAGTTACCGCCGAAGGTGAGGATGCGGCTGTAGTCGAGTTCGGTGGCCTGCACGACCAGGTCGCCGTTCGCGTCGGC
This sequence comes from uncultured Vicinamibacterales bacterium, assembly GCA_964481395.1. Classification (GTDB taxonomy): domain Bacteria; phylum Acidobacteriota; class Vicinamibacteria; order Vicinamibacterales; family JAKQTR01; genus JBFMFH01. The sequence continues at coordinate 2,389 of CAYZYG010000035.1, read as the reverse complement.
CCACGGGAAGCCGATGACGGCTTCCGTGACCGGGTTCAGGATGCCGGAGAGCGACCCCGGGGCCCGCTGCGAGAAGTACATTGAATAGGAGCCGTTCAGAATCGACGTGCCCTCGCCGGTGAGGTCGTAGGTGAACCCGACGCGCGGCGACAGGTCGTTCCACACGATGTTGGGGTCGGCGCCGTTGAAGGTGACCGAGGGCAGCCACTGCGGCGCGAACGGGTGCGCCGGCACTGAGGACGGCAGCGCTGCGTCGTCCTGGCGATCCAGGCGCAGACCCAGCTTCATGGTCAGACGGTTGCGAGTGAACGTGTCCTGCACGTAGAACGCCCAGGTGCGCAGGTCGTAGTCGGTGATGGAGTCGCGGTAGAGATAGGCCTCGGCCGGGACGCCGTTGCGCAGGCGGGCGATCGTATTGCCGCCGCGGTGGACTTCGGAGTGGGCCGGCGCCGTCCGCCAGCGCAGGCCGAACTTGAAGGCATGGTCACCGCCGAGCGTTGCCGGCAGGAAGTAGTTCATCGTGACATCCAGACTGTGCGTGGGCCGGATGTACGGGCCAGACCGGTTGTACGAGCGGGACCACGCGCCGGTCGTGATCTCGTACAGCGCCTGCACGTCGTTCAGCTCGGGCGACTGGAAGTCGAGGATGAAGTTGTTGCCGAGGTGCGCCCACTGGATGTCGAGCAGCAGGCGGTCGCTGAAGATGTGCTGGTCGCCGGCCTTCCACAGCGGCGAGGGGCCGACGTCCCAGCCCCACGAGCCGTACTCGCTCGTCACGGCGCGCTGGATGTACGTGGTCTCCGGCGGACGCAGGTCGGAGGCGTCTCGGGCGTTCTTGAACTTCTCGGCCCAGGTGTTCTGGAACGAGAATTTGTTGTTGCGGAACGGCGCCCACGAGAGCTTCCAGTTGTAGTTGTTGAGCAGCGTGCCGTCCGTACCGAGACAGTCACGGACGTCCGACGTAGGAATAGGCGCGAGCGGGTCAGCCGCGAGCTGGGTCTTGATGGCCTGGCACTCGGCCGTGGGCAGGTAGAAGCCCACGATACCGGCCTTGATGTCCTGCTTGCCGTAGCTGCCCCAGTACCACATCTTCCCGGCCTTGATCGGGCCGCCGACCTCGAAACCGAAGTCCTTGATGTTCTGGATCGGGGCGCCGGAGCCGGCCCGCGCGCGCTTCATCTCGTCGGTGATGTTGTCGGCCTGCATGCTGTCGTCGGTGACGTAGAACCGGCCCGAGCCTTTGAAGCGGTCCGTGCCCGAACGGGTGACCATGTTGATGCCCATGCCGCCCGTCTGCTGCGAGGCGTCGGCGCCGCCCGTCACGACCTGCATCTCCTCGAGCATGTCGAAGTCGTAGTAGATCGGCGAGGCGCCGGTGGCGGACATGTCGGTGATGTCCACGCCGTCAATCGTCCACTTGTTCTGGGTGCCGAGCTGGCCGCGCGACATCTGGCCGGCCTGCTGGCCCGACTGGGACCCGCCGACGTTGGCCCGGTCCATCGCGACGCCCGGGGTCTGCTCGAGGATGACCCACGGGTCGCGGGCCGTCGGCAGGCTCTGCAGCATCTCGCGGTTGAAGGTGGCCTGCGTGCCCGTCTCGGTCGTGTCGACGACCGGCGTCTCGCCCGTGACGGTCACGGTCTCCTGGACGGTGGAGATCTCCATCACCTGGTTGATGTCCAACGTGAGGCCGATCGTGATACGCAGGTCCTCACGGACGACGGTCTTGAAGCCCGCCAGTTCGAACTGGACCTTGTAAGTGCCGACAGTCAGCCGCGGGAATACGTACGTTCCCGTTTCGGACGTCACGGCCGTCTGCTGCGTGCCCGTAGGTGTGGTCAGCGTGACGGTCACGCCCGGGATGATCGCCCCGGTGTTGTCGGTGACGCGTCCGCGGATGTCGCCGGTCTGCTGGGCGAAGCCGGCCGTGGCGCCCCCCAGGAGCGCAAGAATGGACACAAGTACAACGCGCTGGAACCTCATGCAGTTCCCCTCCTCTGTGACCAACGTGTTGAACGGATTGCCCGACGAGACTCAGTATTATGCCCGAGTCATGCCACACTGCGGAATCTATAAACGCATCGTTCTTGTATGCATTCGTCGCAAATGGGACGGCTACGTTGAAATACTCAACACCTTGAGCGGCTGGGCCAGGTAAGCAAGGAGCGTCGAGTCGCTGGCGGCCAAGAGGGCCCACCCACCGCTCGGCGGACGCCGGGCTCAATAACGCAGCTGAAAGCAGGAAACGGTCGCGTCAATCGACGCGAAACGGCGGGACGCAAAGAAAAGGGGCAGCGCCAGACGGCGCTGCCCCTGCATCAACCCCGAGAAGCAGGGAAGGGGACCGCGGCGTGAACACCCGATCCCCGATCCCCGGCTCGCCTCGCCG
>CAYZYG010000034.1:0-44312 GCA_964481395.1 uncultured Vicinamibacterales bacterium | reverse complement strand
CCGGGGAAGTTGCCCACCTGGTACCCGCCCTCACCGATGTCCCAGGGTTCGGCGATGAGCTTGACCTGGCTGATGACCGGGTCCTGCTGGATGATGTCGAAGAACGCCGACAGACGATCGACGTCGTAGAACTCCCGCGCCAAAGTGGAGGCGAGGTCGAAGCGGAACCCGTCGACGTGCATGTCGAGCACCCAGTACCGGAGGCTGTCCATGATGAGCTGCAGCACGCGCGGATGCTGCATGTTCAGGGTGTTGCCGCAGCCGGTGAAGTCCTGGTACCGCGAGGGGTCGCCGGGCAGCAACCGGTAGTACGAGGCGTTGTCGATTCCGCGCAACGACAGCGTCGGCCCCAGATGGCCCCCCTCCGCCGTGTGGTTGTAGACCACGTCGAGAATCACCTCGAGGCCGGCTGCGTGGAGCGCCCGCACCATCATCTTGAATTCCCGCACGGCGGCCATGCGGCCCGGGCTCGATGCGAATCGGGAATCCGGCGTCAGGTACGCGATCGAGTTGTAGCCCCAGTAGTTGGTGAGCCCTCTTGCCACGAGGTGTTGATCGCTCGCGTGCTGGTGGACCGGCATCAGCTCGATGGCGGTCACGCCCAGACGCCGGAAGTGGCCGATGGCGGCTTCGGAGCAGAGGCCCAGAAACGAGCCGCGCAGAGCCTCCGGCACGTCGGGGTGGCGCTGCGTGAAACCCTTCACGTGGAGTTCGTAGATTACGGTGTCGTGCCAGGCCGTGCGGGGCGGACGATCGTCACCCCACGTGAAGGCCGGGTCGATCACGGCCGCGAGGGGAGCCACGGCAGCGTTGTCGCGGTCGTCACGGGCGAGATCCCCGCGAGCGTCGCCGATGGTGTACCCGAACAGCGCGTCATCCCACGTCAGTGGCCGCCCGATCGCCTTGGCGTACGGGTCGAGGAGCACCTTGGCCGGGTTGAACCGATGGCCGTGGGCGGGGTCGTACGGGCCGTGCACCCGATACCCGTACAGCTGCCCGGGGCGCAACCCGGGCGCGTACCCGTGCCAGATGTGGTCCGTCCGTTCCGGCAGCGGAACGCGCACCGATTCCCGGACGGCGCCGGGCCCGTCGAACAGACACAGATCCACGCCGGTCGCATGTTCCGAGAAGAGCGCGAAATTCACCCCGAGACCGTCCCATGTCGCGCCCCGGGGCAGGGGGCGTCCGGGCCACAGCCGCATGCTCACCTCCGAGCCGCCGATAATTCTACAGGGAGACGCGGTTGGCTGGGACCGCGGCCTGCGGCCGGGGTCGCCGAGGGTGTGATCCCATGGCGTCATTCCCGCGGAAGCGGGAATCCAGGGCTGGATTCCGGGGTCCGCTTCGCGGCCCCGGAATGACGATCCTGTGGAGGATCACGATGAGCGGGGCCGGAGCGTTCGCGACCGGCGGCTGGTAGAATCGACAGCGATGCAACTGCGCACGTTGAAGGTCGGATGTTTCGGCGGCGGGACCGGGCTCCCCAGCGTCCTCGGGGGCCTCAAGTCGAATCCGTGGCTCGAACTCAACGCCATTGTCACCATGTTCGACAGCGGCGGCAGCTCCGGCCAGTTGCGGGATGAGCTTGGCGTGCTTCCACCGGGAGACGTGCTTCGGTGTGCGCTGGCCCTGGCCCGCAACGAGGCCGAGGCCAGACGCCTGCTGCTGGCTCGGCTGCCGACCCTGGAGGATTCCCGGCTGTCCGGCCACACGGGGGGGAACCTGCTGCTGTCGATGATGGAGCAGTACAGCGGGAACTTCCTTGCCGCCGTCGAGGGGCTGCGTGGTCTGCTCGGGTGCAAGGGGCGCGTGTGGCCGGTGAGCATCAACGGCGCGACGCTGTGCGCCCGCTACGGCGATGGCTCGACCGCCCGCGGCGAGGTCAACGTCGACGCGCGCATGGACGAAGGCCACCGGATCGACGAGATCTGGCTCGAACCGCCGGTGCCCATCCATCGGAACGTCGATGCGGCCATCCGTGAACTCGATGGCGTGGTCATCGGGCCCGGCAGCTTCTTCACCAGCCTCCTGCCCATCTTCGCCGTCCGTGGCGTGAGGGAGGCGCTGGCCGGCGTCACAGGCCCGGTGATCCTCGTCGCCAACCTGCTCACCGAAGGCCGGGGCATGCAGGGATTCACGGCGGCCGATGCCGTCAGGCGGATTGAATCGGCCATCGGCCGGGACGTGTATGCCGTGGTCTTCAACGAGAGCCATCCGCCAGCCGAGGTGATGGCAGGCTACTCCGCCGAGGAAAAGGGGCTGATGCAGCTGGGTGACCTGCCACCACGCGTGCGGGTCATTTCGGGGCGCTTCTGGCGCCAGGGGATCGCCCGCCACGATCGGTCGCGCCTCGGGCACGCGCTCTGGGCGGTGCTGGCCCACACTCTGATACGATCCGCACGCTGACCGGCTGCCCGGGGTACCGCCCGGGACGTGCGGGCGGTTCTCGACCCGGCGGCCTGCCGCACGGTACGAGATGGACGACGCGACACTCCGCACCATCGGCGTGATGATCGCCGCGCTCGGCGGCGCTGGCGTCGGTGTCGAGCGACAGCGTTCGGGCCACGCGACGGGGCCGCTCGCGCGTTTCGGCGGCGTCCGGACCTTTACCCTGCTCGGCGGCCTTGCGGGCGCGAGCGGCTGGCTCTGGTCATCGAACATGCCGTGGCTGGCGGTTGCGCTGCTGGCCGGCGCCGTCGGGATCATCCTCATCGCCTACCATGCCGCCGCCCCGCGGGACATCGACGGGACGACGGAGGTCGCCGCGCTCGTCACCCTGGCGGCTGGGGTGCTGGCCGGGACCGGCTACCTCAAGTTCGCGAGCGGCATCCTCGCCCTGACCGTTCTACTGCTGGCCGAGAAATCGCGGCTGCACGCGCTGGTCGAACGCCTCGATGACACGGCCGTGCGCGCCAGCTTCCGCTTCGCGGTCATGGCCATCGTCATCCTGCCCCTGCTGCCGGAAGGGCCCTTCGGACCCCTCGGCGGGGCACGCCCGAGAGAACTGTGGATCTTCGTCCTTTTCTTTTCGGGCCTGAGCTTCGCGGGTTATGTGGCCCGACTGGTGGTCGGGGCCCGGCACGGGTACCTCATTGCCGGCCTCATCGGCGGTCTGGTGTCGTCGACCAGCGTGACGCTGACGTTCGCGCGGGCCAGCCGCTCGGAGGCGGAGGAGGTCGGGCGACCGCTGGCTTTCGGTGTGCTGGCGGCCTGCACCACGCTGTTCGTGCGGGTGCTGGGGGCCACGGCCGTTCTTCACGCACCCCTGGCGCTCGCGCTGCTGCCGCTGCTGGCGTTTCCGTTTGCCGCGGGCGTGTCCGCGACGCTGATCGGTCTTCGGCGACCTCGTCAGGAGCGGCCCGAGCTGCAGACACAGCGGAATCCGCTGCAGATCAGGGCAGCCCTCGAGATGGCCGCGCTCTTCCAGGTCGTCCTCTACGCCGTCGGTGCCGTCCGCGCCATCTGGGGCGACGTTGGGCTGGTCGTGTCCGGCGCGATCCTGGGCCTCGCCGACGTCGACGCGCTCATGATCTCGATGGCGAAAACGGCAGCCACGAGCGATTCACCGGCCGTGCCGGCGCTGGCCGTGGCCGTCGGGATCCTCTCGAACACCGTTCTCAAGATGATGCTCGCAGCCTCGATAGGGCGCCGTCCCTTCCGCGCGATCGTGGCCGTGGGCCTGGTCGCGCAGGCCGCAGCCGCGGCCGCGGCCATCCTCCTGTTCCGCTGATCCAGCGATCACCGCGCCCAGACACTCTCCCTCTACGGGCGTTCCTGCCGGGCCTCCGGCGCGTGTCCCAGTCGTACGGCCATCATCGTGGCGTCGTCGTTGGGCTCGGCGGCGCCGCGGAACGCCTGGATGGCCGATTCCACGCCGGAGAGGATGCCGGCCACGTCCGCGCTCGATGCGGCCGTCAGAGCTTCTCGGAGGCGTTCGCTTCCGAACATGTCACCGGCCTCGTTCTCCACCTCCACCGCGCCGTCGGTATAGAAGAAGAGGAAGTCACCCGGGCGCACGCGCGCCGTCCGCTGCTCGTAGGGGTGACCGGGCATCAGGCCGACCGCGAGCCCGCTGCTCTCGAGCGACTCGATGGCGCCGTCGGCGCGGAGCAGAAACTGGGGATTGTGTCCGGCGTTGACGTAGCCGAGTTCGCCGCGCACGGGGTCCAGGATGGCAATGAACAGCGTGAGGAAGACTTCCGGCGGCGTGTTCACGGCGACGTCCTGGTCGAGCGCGGCGACCAGCGACGGCAGATCGGTCTCGAGGGGCATTCGGGCGCGGAGCGTAGCCTGGACGTTGGCCATGAGCAGGGCGGCGCCGACGCCTTTGCCCGAGACGTCGCCGACGAGCAGCGCGATCCGCCCGTCCGCGAGGGCGAAGTAGTTGAAGAAGTCCCCGCCGACCTCCCGGGCCGGAATCGACACGCCAGTCACTTCCGCGAGGCCGAGGCGCAGGGTTCCGTGCGGCAGCATGTCTGCCTGGATCTGACGGCACAGTTCGAGCTCCCGGCGCAGGCGTTCCCGTCCTACGAGCGCCTTCTCGTGGGCCTCGATCTCTCCGGCCATGCGGTTGAACGCTGCCGCGAGTTCACCGATCTCGTCGTGTGACGGCACGACGACGCGGGTGCCGCGTTCGCCGCGCGCCAGCCGTTGCACGCCGTCCGTGAGCGTCGAGATGTGCCGGGTGAGCCGTGACGCGAGCGGCGCGATGACGCTGAAGAGGCCGACGACGAGGAGCATGCCGACGCCGAGATTGCGGAGCGCTGCCAGCCGCATGTCGCGCAACGAATCCGCCAGGGGTCTGGCGATGCCGAACACGATGCCGGATTCATCGTGGCGCGTGACAACGACCCAGTCGCCAATCGTGCGAGAGGTCTGTCCCGGCAGCGCGGCCAGCGCCTGGCGGTCGAGGTTGAGCCGCTCGATGATCTGGGCTTCGTCAGGGGTGGAGGTGTGAACCTCGTCATCGACGTCGAGCACGAACGGGACCTCCCCGCGATCCCGGCGGGCCAGGCCCAGGACGGTGTCGATCATCCGGTGCCGATTGACCGTGGCGTCGACCTCGCCGACGACCTTGCCATCGCGCACGACGGGAAACGTCACTGACTTGCCGGCGGTCAGGGCTTTCAGGCGCTGCAGGGTTTCTGCGCGCTTCCGCTCGCCCACGACGACGCGTGCGGCCACGCGACCCGCGTCGACCGCTGCGGCGGCTGCCTTGTCGATTTGGGCCCTGAACTCCTCGCGCTGGAAGGCCTCCGATTCGGCCATGGCCTGCTCCTGCATGGCCCTGCGCCAGGCTTCAAGGGCTTCCCGGGTTGGGGGCTCGTACGGGACGACCACGCGCGCGCTGCCAGGAGCGCGTCCGGGCTGACGAGGCAGGGTGACATCGACCACGACCCGGGGCGAAGGCGGTTTCGGTGCCGGGGCGGCGCCGGGTTCCCCGCGAGGGCGACGCGGGGCGGTCTCGCGGGCGGCCGGTTCCCGTCGCCCAGGCGCCGGCTCCGGCGCGGTCGGGTCCGGTGGTTCCGGCGCGGACAAGAAGACCAGGCGCTCGACCATGGGCGCCGCTTCGGCGAGCGCGGTCTTTACCTGCGCCTGCAGGTCCAGCCCGGTCGACACGCCGCCGGTCGGCGGAACGGATTCCGCCATCCTCGCGTTGCCAGACGGGCGTCGGCCGCCCGCCTGGACGACGGTGTCGGGGGGCGCGCCCGGCTGCATGTGCCAGGCTCGCTGCACCCGGTCACCGAGGTCCGCCAGGACCCAGATCATCCGTTGGCCCATGTCCGCCGCCATCTGTTCGGCCTGCGACTGGGCTGCCCGCCGAAGCGCGGAGGCGGATGAGTAGTACGAATACCCCGTCACGACGGCGACGGGGAGCACGGACAGGGCAAAGAACGCCAGCGTCAGGCGATGTCGGATGCGCATGGTCTGTCAGATTCGACGAATGGCGGCCGCCTGCGGTTTCCTCGGGCCGCGAACCTCGCCTCTACCGCTCGCGAGCCAGCAGATCACGCAGGCGCGTCTGCGTCGGATCGAGCGCGAGCGACTGCTCGAACGCCCTGAAGGCCTCCGCCCGCCGTCCCAGGCACATGAGCGCGGAACCGGCGAGCCCGTGGGCGACGGCCAGCCCGGGAGCCGCGCGTCGGGCGGCGTCGAAGTCCTCGAACGCGCCCTGACAATCCCGTCGTTCGATACGCAACCGCCCGCGGGCGATGCGCAGGGGCGCATCGTCCGGTGCGATCGTCAGTGCGCCGTCGAGCAACCGTTGAGCCCGCGCGCCGTCTCCCCGCTGCACGGCCTCGCGCACGATTTCTTCAACCCTGGCGGTGCCCTGGCCCAGACCATCGGCGACGGCTTCGAGGAGCAGTCGATCTGCCCGCGGCGAGTCGCCGGCCTTCTCGGCCAGCGCCGCGAGGTTGTACTTGGCCGGCGCGCTGTGCGGATCGACGCGAAGGGCCTGTTCGAAGGCCGCGGTCGCATCGTCGGTCTTGCCCTCGTGGAGCAGCAGTGACCCTTCGTTGGCCCAGGATCCCGCCGTACGTGTGCTCGACCCGGCCGCTTCCGGCCGCCTGGACGGTTCGCCCGTGCCGACGTACCCGAGCGCCTGCAGACGCTCCACGGCGTCACCCGCAGGCGCACTCGGACTGGACGCGCGCACCCCGGTTCGGTCGCGGCCACCGTAGTCCCGTGCCGGCAGCACCTCGGGGACGCCGGCCAACGCCGGTCCCTCCGTGCCCGCCGGACGCGGCAGTCCCAGCAGCGCGACGATCGTGGCGGCGACCTGGGCCACACGACCCTCGCCACGCTCGGGCAGCGGTTCGATGCCCGGACCCCACACGAGGTACATCCCTTCCTCGCGGTGCCAGAAGGCGGCGGTGGCGCCGGCCAGGCTGTCGCTGTGCGTCGGGCGTCCTTCGCCCCACAGGAACCCGTGATCCGAGACGAGGAGCAACGCCGAACCGGACGCCTCGGCGAGTTCGCGATACTCGCCCAGCATGCGGTCGATCTCCGCGAAGTAGGCCGCCGGAACGGTGTGGTATCGCTCGTACTCCGCGGGATCCACTTCAGGCTGACGTGGAGGGGCGTACGCCGCGAACACATGGCCGATTGAATCGGTGCCCTGGAAGTAGACGATTGAGAGGGCGGGCTGCTTCCGGCGGATCCAGTCGACGGCCAGCCGGTGGTAGAGCCTCGTTTCCACCAGGATGCGCCGGAGCATGGTGGCGGGATGCGCGTACGGATTGCCCGTGGCCTGCAGGCGCTCGTACTCGGTCGGCGTGAGCCACGGCAGGTACGCCTGCAGCGCCTGGAACGACACGTCGTGCTCCACGTGCGTCAGTGCCTGCAGCACGCGGGATCGTTCCCCGGCCGGGTGGACGACATCAGGCGGGACGTCTTCACGGCGCAGGAAGGCGAACAGGCGGTCCGAAACCATGAGTCCGCGGATCGGCTCGGCCGGATGCGTGGCCCACAGCGCGAGCACGGCCGCCTCGCGGCCCTGGTCGTTGGCCATCTCCCAGACGGCCTTCTCCATCCGCTCGTCCGAAGTGATGGGCTCGCGCTCGCCGGTCTCCGGGTTGAAGCGGAGGAAGTCGAGGATGCGGTGCCGCAGCGGACTGGTGCCGGTCATCATGGTCGTCCAGATGAGCGGCGAGAGATGCGGCGTGAAGGACCGGAGCACTCCAGGGCGGCCCTCGCGGGTAAGCCGCGCGAGGTTGGGCATGGTGCCCGCCGACATGTACGGATCGAGCAGTTGCCAGTCGGCGGCGTCGAGACCGACGACGATGACCCGCTGCTCCGACGGCTGCCACAGCCCCGCGCGCCAGCCGGCGAACGCGGCAGCTCCGGCGACGGCGATCACGGCGCACGCAACGCCCAAGCGTGTCTTCCACACCGGCGTCAACGCCCTCGCGCCGGCGCGCTGGCCCCGGTCGGGCGATGAACTCGTCGGCCTGCCCGACGTGGAGCCAGCCCTCTTCGCCGCCGCCATCTGCGTCCTCCCGTCAGGGCGTGGGCTCCGGCCGAGCCATGATCTCGTTGATCTGCCGGAGGTCGAGCCACCACTGCTGGCGCGGACGCCGGTGCTCGATGTCGATCATGCGGGTGTAATCCTCGAAGGAGTGGATCTGCACCTTTCCGGCCGACAGCCCGATGAACGCGGCCCCGCTCGAGCGGCGCGCGCCTTCGTCGGTCAGGAACCGGACGCACTCGGTGGCCAGCTTCGTGGCCTGGATGCGGTCGAACGGCGAGGGGTTGCCGCCCTGCTGGAGGTGGCCGAGAATGCTCTGCCGGACGTCGAAGAGCCCGCCGCCCTCCTCCTCGAACAGCGCGCACATGAACCCGGTGTCGTACACGGCGTTCGCCGACTCGTTCCGGATGACGAGCCCGAGGCGCTTGCCGGATCGGAATCCCTCCACGAGCTGGCGCAGATCGGCTTCCAGCGTGTGGAGGGTGACGCCCTCTTCATTGGTGTAGACGCGCTCGGCTCCCGTCGCGAGGCCGCTCATCATGGCCAGGTATCCGCACTGCCGTCCCATGACCTCGACGACGTAGCAGCGGCGCTCGGCCACGGCCGACTGCTTGATCTTGTCGACCACGCCGACGATGTTGTTGAGCGCCGTGTCGGCGCCGATGCTGAGTTCCGTGCCCGGGAGGTTGTTGTCGATCGTGGCGGGCAGGCAGACGATGGGGATGTTGAACGCCGGGAAATTGCGCCGTTCCTCGAAGAGGCGGTGCACGCCCTGGTAGGCTTCCCACCCGCCGATGACCAGGAGCGCCGAGAGACCGTGCTGTTCGATCGCCTTGGCGATCCGGTAGAGGTCGGGTCCACCGGGCACATCGCGGCTCGTGCCCAGCTCGGACCCGCCGAGGGGCGCCCAGCCGTTGACGCTCATCCACCTCATCTCGTCGATCTCGTCCTCGATGAGCCCGCGGAAGCCGCGCCGGACGCCGAGAACGGCATGACCGTGATCGAGCGCGAGCCGGACGCTGGCGCGCACGGCGGCATTCATGCCGGGCGCCGGGGCGCCCGCGGTCAGAATGCCGATGCGCAGCCGTGGCTGCTGGGCCGCCGCCGGGTGGGGCAGGGCCCGGAGGAGCGTCGCGAACGTCGTCAGGGCCGTGTTGAAGCCGACGCCGCGCATCTCGAGGGCGCGGTCGTACTGATGTGCCGCGAGCGAGGCGTTGATCTCCTGGGTCTGGCGCACGCATTCCGCCAGCGGAATCCGCACGACGCGGTTGCCGCGCATGCCGATCACCTGCGAGTCGTGATCCGCCGAGCCCGAGATGAGCGTGTCAATCGCGGCGAAGCCCATCTGCGTGCCCAGATTGCGGTCGAACGCGCTTGGCGCGCCGCCGCGCTGGACGTGGCCGAGCACCGTGACACGAGCCGTCTCGCCGAGGCCCCTTGACAGGATGTCGCGGAGCCGGTCACGCGTGATCGGCGTGCCGTGGCGGTCGGTCGCGCCTTCCGCCAGGACGACGATGGCGTCCCGCCTGCCGGCCGCGCGCCCGGCCTTCAGCGCCTCTACCATCTCAGCCGCCCAGTCGTCGGAGGGCGACGGCGCTTCGGGGATGAGTACCCAGTCCGCCCCGGTGGCCATCGCGCCCATGAGCGCGAGGTACCCGCAATGGCGACCCATGACCTCGACGATGAACGTCCGCCGATGGCTCGACGCCGTACTGCTGATGGCGTCGATGGCTTCGGTGATGCGATGCAGGGCCGTGTCGGCCCCGATGGTCATGTCCGTCCCGTACGCGTCGTTGTCGATCGAGCCGACGACGCCGACGACCGTGAGGGTGGGGTACCGTTCAGCGACGTCCGGTGAGATGGAGCCGCTGGCGACGAGTTCCCGGCCGAGGTCCTGCCACTCCTGGCGAAACAGGTCTGCGCCGGCCAGCGACCCGTCGCCGCCGATCACGACGAGGCCGTCGATGCCGTTCAGCAGGAGGTTGCGCGCCGCGTTGCGCCTGCCGTCACGGGTCCGGAACCGCACCGATCGCGTGGACCCGATGACCGTTCCGCCGCGCTGGATGATGCCGCCGACGTCCGTCCAGGAGAGCGGGCGCAGCTTCTCCCCCGCGTCGATCATCCCGCGAAAACCCTCGTAGATCCCGAACATCTGCACGCCGCGGGCGAGCCCCGCCCGCACGGCGGCCCGAAGGGCGGCGTTCATGCCCGAGGCGTCGCCGCCGCTCGTCAGGATCCCAACCCGGCGTTCCGCCTGGCTCGCTCTCATAGTGCTCCTGCGTTGGAGGCCATCATCCGAAGATACCACGGAGGATGCTGCCGTCGAGCAGCAGGGGGTCAGCGACGGCTCCGCCCTCCGGGCGTGCCCCGCGGCGGTGAGGCTGCACGTCGTGGCCGGGTCGCCCGCGGCGGTTTGGCGGCGGGCCTCTGGCGTGCTGCGAACGCCGGACCCGTGTCGGTGTCGCGAGCCACGCGATCGGCCTTCATCTGGACGGCCCGTTCGATGATGCGGGCGAACAGCGCCCCGGCCTCACCGCTCTTCGCCGGGCGGTTCGAGAACCAGACAGCCGGATTGCCATCGGCCAGGATGTCCTCGAAGTCACCGCCGCCCTTCACGCTGAGCGGGGCGAACTCGGCGATGTCGATCGGCCCGCCCCACTCGTCACGGTGCTTGATAAGCAGCCAGTTCTCGCGGGGGCCTCCGCCGCGCGTACGCACGAGCGCCCAGGATCCCTTCAGCTTGTAACCGTTCAGCCGGAACTTGAGGTCGCCCTTCTTCAGGGCCGCATGTACGTCCGGCACCTCCGGGTCCCAGGTGCCCCGGTCCCAGAGCATCACGATGCCCGCACCGTAGCCTTCGGGAATGACGCCCTCGAAGTCCCCGTACTCGACCGGGTGATCCTCGACGTGGACGGCGAACCGCTTCACCGTCGGGTCGATGGACGGGCCTTTGGGCACCGCCCAGGACAGCAGGACGCCGTCGAGTTCGAGCCGCAGATCGTAGTGAAGGTGGCTCGCGAGGTGCTTCTGGACGCAGAACATCCGATCTGCCGTCCGAGGCGCCGCGCCAGGAGCGCCATCCGGTTCCGGGCTCTTCGAGAAATCGCGCTTTCGGCGGTATTCGTCGAGGGGCATGCAGGAAGGATATCGGAGACGGGGACCGGGGGCCAGGGACCGGGAATCAGGGCTGGACTGGCGCGCCGGGATCCGGGCCCCGGTGTCCGGGGCCCGCAGTACAGAGACGTTCAGTCCGCCCCGAAATTCAAGATGGCCGAGACGATCACGCTCGGCCGGGACTGACCGAGGTTGAACACGTAGGTGGCCAGATCCACCGGGCCGATGGCGAAACCCACCACAGGCCCCCACTCAGTGTCCTGCGGCTCGCCGAAGACCTTCGTCGTCTGGGACGACAGGCCAGCCCACATCCAGTCCGTGAGTGAAAGGTCGGCCTCGAGCCACGTGTAGAAGAAGCTGTCGTCTTCGTTGTCGAACGCGAAGGCCCACTCACCTTCCGCCGAGGCCTCGAGCCGCCAGAACGTCACTGCACCGCGGAAGGCCGGCACGGCGGCCGCCGTGCGGCCGAACGACACGCCGAGCATGGGCGTGACGGTCCACGCGACGGCGCGGCCTCCCGCGGCGTTGAAGCCCGCGAAGGCCGATCCGGTGCGGTAGTCCTCGTAGTTGTACCGGGCCTCCAGGTGCAGGCGACCGCGGTCCGCCGCGATCGTGGGCTGCAGATAGTCCTCCTCTTCGGGGAGCAGGTAGGTATCGACATTGAAGAACCCGGTCCAGCCCGAGTCCGGTGCGGGTGCGACGGCATCCTGAGGGACGGCGGCGGTCGGCGCCGTTCCCGGTGAAGACGGCGTGGCGGCCCACGCCGGTGGTGGGCCGGGCACCCGAATCTGGACCTGCGCCGCCGCGACGGCTGGCGCGAGCATCACCGCAGCGAGCACGAAGCGCAGCGTCGAAGCGGAGCACATGGACGGCGTCAATCATACACGTCTTTGATAGGATTCCCGACACGCGCGGCGGCATCGGTGGGCCGTTCGCCGTGTCCCAGCCCCACGAGGTGCCGTCATGCCGAACGCCCGGTGTCGAGTTGTCGTGTTCAGCCTCCTTGTCGTGGCCGCTGCCGCTGCAGCCGGGTGGGTGTGGAGTCCGGCGGCAGCCGGGCAGGAACCCGGCGCTGGCGTGACGGATCGGTTCGCCGGGCTCCGGTACCGGTTCGTCGGCCCTCCCGGCAATCGCATCAGCGCCGTCGTGGGCGTGCCCGGCGACCTGAACACGTACTACGCCGGGGGAGCGTCCGGCGGCGTCTGGAAGTCGACGAACGGCGGTGTGGACTGGACGCCGGTGGCCGACACGATGACGGCGCAGGCGATTGGCGCCCTGGCCGTGGCGCCGTCGGATCCGAACGTGGTGTGGGCGGGCACGGGTGAGACGTTCATTCGCAGCAACGTCGTCGTGGGCGACGGGATCTACAAGTCCACGGATGCCGGCTTGACGTGGACGCGCATGGGACTCGAGAAGACAGGCCGCATCGGCCGCGTCATCGTCGATCCTCGCGACCCGGACGTCGTGTTCGCCTGTGCGCTCGGCCACGCCTACGGTCCGCAGCAGGAGCGCGGCGTCTACAAGTCGACCGACGGCGGGGCGACGTGGCGGCGGACGCTGTTCGTCGACGAAGGTACCGGCTGCTCCGAGCTGGCCATCGACCTGACGAACCCGCGGATCCTCTTTGCCGGCACGTGGACCATCGACATCAAGACGTGGGGCCGCGCCAGCGGCGGCCCCGGGAGCGGCGTCTTCAGATCGAAGGACGGCGGGGAGACGTGGGAGCGTCTCAGCCGCGGACTGCCGGCCTCGCCGCTGGGGAAGATCGCCGTCGGCGTGGGGATGTCCGATCCCAGGCGCGTGTACGCGCTGATCGAAACCGGCGAGCGGGGCTCGCTCTGGCGCTCGGACGACGGCGGAGACACGTGGCGGGTCGTCAATCACAGTCGCCTGCTGAACGAACGTCCTCACTACTACACACGCATGGTCGTGATGCCCGACGACGAGGACGAGGTGTACTTTCCGTCCAACGGGATGAGCGTGACCTATGACGGCGGCGAGACGGCCGAGTCGATCCGGTGGGGCGGCGACAACCACGACATGTGGGCCGATCCGACGCATCCGGACCGCATCATGATCGGTAACGACCTCGGGGTGATGATTACCCACACGCGCGGACGCGGCGGCTGGCTGCGCCTGCGGCTGCCCGTGGCCCAGGTCTATCATGTGGCGACCGACACGCGCGTGCCGTACTTCGTCTACGGCCAGATGCAGGACTACTCGTCGCTGCGCGGCCCCTCCAATACCATCAGCGGCGGCATCCACCCGGCCGAATGGACCACCACCGCCGGATGCGAGACGGGGTGGAACGTCCCCGATCCCGTCGATCCGGATATCGTCTGGGGCGGGTGCTACGCCGGCGCGCTCGAGCGGTTCGACGCGAAGACCGGCCAGGCGCGAACGGTGAGCCCGTGGCCCGAACGCCCCATGGGGGCCCCGGCGCGCGACCTGAAGTACCGGATGAACTGGACGTTCCCGATTGCGATCTCGCCCCACGACCACAACACCGTCTACGCGGGCAGCCAGCACGTGCTGGCGACCAGCGACGGCGGCGAGACGTGGCGGGAGGTCAGCCCGGACCTCACCCTGAACGACCGGAGCCGCCTCGGGGATTCGGGCGGGCTGACCGTGGACAACCTGAGCGTCGAGTACTTCAGCGTGGTGTTTTCGATCGCGGAATCGCCGCTCGAGAAGGGCGTCATCTGGGCTGGCACCAACGACGGTCTCGTGCAGGTGACGAGAGACGGCGGGAAGAGCTGGACGAACGTGACCGGGAACATCGCCGGGTTGCCCCCGTTCGGCACGGTGGGGAGCGTCGAGCCGTCACGGCACGCGCCTGGTGCGGCGTACATCGCCGTGGACTTCCATCAGGTCGGCGGCTTCGATCCGCACCTCTACAAGACGACCGACTACGGCCGAACGTGGCGGAAGATCGTCGCCGGCATTCCGGAAGGGCCACTGAGTTACACGCACGTCCTGCGGGAGGACCCGGCACGACGGGGCCTGCTCTACGCGGGGACGGAGAACGGCGTCTACGTGTCGTTCGATGACGGCGGCCGCTGGATGCCGCTGCAGTTGAACATGCCGCACGCGCCCGTGCACTGGATCGACGTGCAGGCGCACTTCGGCGACCTGGTCGTCGGGACCTACGGCCGGGGGATTTACATCCTGGACGACCTCTCGCCGCTGCGCCAGTACACCACGGAGGTGGCGGCGGGCGGTGCCCACCTGTTCGCGCCGCGCCAGGCGTATCGGTTCCGGACCCGGAACCGGCGGGACCTCTCGCTCGGTGGGCCGACGCGGGGCGAGAATCCCGCGTACGGCGCGCTGGTCAACTACTGGCTGCCGGGCCAGCCGAAGTCGATCGAGTTGACCGTGCACGATACGCAGGGACGGGAAATCCGCCGGCTCCGACCGACGCGATCGGCAGGCATGAACCGCGTGGCCTGGGACCTGCGGTACGAGCCGACCCAGGAAGTCGAACTGCGCACGACGCCACCGACCAACCCTCACGTGTGGGAAGAGAAACGGTTCGTCGGACGCACGACCCGCCCGATCCAGTACTACGGCATCAACCAGACGCGGCTCGGGCCGCTCGTGATGCCCGGCACCTACACGGTGAAGCTGGTGGCCGACGGTCGCGAGCAGTCCCGATCCCTCGAGGTCGTCAAGGATCCGAATACCGCCGGCACGATGACGGACATCCGCGCGCAGCACGATCTGCTCTACGAGGTCTACACGGACATCGACACCGTCGCCGGCATGATCAACGACATCGAGATCATGCGGAAGCAGCTCGAAGATCTTCGGCGGTACCTCGGCCCGGATCGAGGACGCGCGGACGCCGTGCGGCGGTCCGGGGAGGTCGATCAGGCCCTGCTCGAGCTGCGTGACGTGCTCATGCAGCGAACGCTCGAAGACAACGACGAGAAGTCGTTCCGCGGGCCCATCCGCCTGTATCTGACGCTGATGTGGCTGTCGGCCGAGATCGGCTCGGGCGCGGGCGATGTTGCCGGCGCGGCGGACTTCGCGCCGACGCGGGCGCAGCGCGAGGTGCACCAGGTTCTGAAGGGACGGCTACAGGCCGCAGAACGCGAGTTCGCGCGTCTGACGGACGAGGTGATCCCGGCGTTCAACCGCCTTTTGCAGGAACAGGGTATCGGCGCGGTGACGAGTCCGAAGTCCGGCGCGGGGCGGTAGGGCTGAGGGAGCCGGGTCCCGGGACACTGGGGCCCGGCACCGGGAGTCGGGAGTCGGGAATTGGGAGTCGACCGGAACGCGCGCACGTCCGAGCCGACAAGGAAGGAGAACTGAAGCGTGGGAGGCGGGCATCAGCCCGCCTCGCGCCTACGGTCTACTGTCTACCATCTACTGTCTACCATCTACTCCTGTCTTCTGCCTCCTGTCTCCTGACTCCTGCTTCTCTGCGTCGTCCTTCCCCTTCGGTGGCCTGGCCCGGCTCAGGCTGAGCGTGACGCCCCCCTGGAAGCTGTCCAGCTTGCGCTCGACTTTGTGATCGCCGTTCGCGAGATAGTCGAGGAGCGCAACATCCCAGGCGAGTCCCGCTGATGCGACGAGCTTCAGCCAGTCGCCGTAGGCCGGTTCGTCGGGCGCCTCGGTGGTTCCGCTCCAAATCGTGATGTTCGGCTGTCTGCCCATCGGATCGGTACCGCGCGGGTTGGCCCGACTGCCCTTGACCGCCGCGTAGATCAGCACGCCCTCGGTCAGCTGGAACTTGAAGTCTTCCTGGTTGTGGTCGAAGCCGTAGCGCCGGTACCGTGCGTACGCGCGCTCGTTGAGCGCCCTGACCTCGGGCACGCTGTTGATGGCCGCCGTGATGCGCCGCTGGATCTCGAAGGCCGCGTCCCGGTGGCGGGGGTACTTCGGGTCGTCGATGTACGAGAAGCCGGGCATGAACCAGCCGCGCATGCCCCACCAGTCGCGGGCTTCAGTGACCCGGTTGCGCACCCATGCCGCGTATTCGGAGAAGGGCTGCACCCATTCGTGGGACGGATACCCGTGGGGGTTGAGGAACAGATCGGGCAGCCACGTGCGCCAGAGCTCGGCTCGCACTTTCGATTCGGGGCAGATCGGGTCCGTGTCCCATTGCGCTGCCGTCACGTCGACGCCGAGCGATCCGAGGTAGCCGGCGTGCATCATGAACGACGGGCTGATCGTCCACAGTCCGTGCGCGACGTCGGCGCCATCCGGGTTGGTGATCGGGTGGACGACGACGTTGACCCGGTCGAGCTTCTTCCTGAACGCGGGATCGGAGAGCAGCCTCGCCGCCAGCGTGAGGAGGTGACTCGTCGAGGAGACCTCGTTTGCATGCTGCCGGCCCGAATAGAGGACCGTTGGCTTGAGCGTGGTCGCTTTTGCCTGCGACCAGTGAGACGAGTGGATCGGGCTCGTGAGATCCATGGCCCAGACCTCACGACCGAGGTAGCTGTCTCCAGCCTTGTACACCCTGGCTTCCGGCGAGGCCGCCATCCGTGCGAGCAGCCCGTAGGCTTCATCCACCCCGATTGGCGTGTCCCACTGTACCGCCACCGGAGATCCGTCAGGTCGCGGCTCGCCGGTCCCGAGATAGCGGGTCACGTCCGGCAGCGGTGCCGCTACCCCGTTTGGCGCGACATCGACGGACACCTGCGCCTCCGGCGCCACGTCATGCGTCCACCCGGCGGTGACGCGAAGATCCCCGAGCCCGCCGTACGCGAGCGCGCCGCGGTAGAGGCCCGCCTGTCGCATGCGTTCGAGAGCCGTGAGCGTCCAGATCGCCTGCGCAGCCGAGAGGACTTGCTCGTCCACACGTTCCGCGCGCGCCCGCGCAACAAGCTCGTCCCGGTCGTCCTTCTCGCTGTCGACCTTGACCCGCAGCTCGAGGCGGGAGAACCCGTCGGTGCCCGCCCGGACCAACGCGCCCATGGCGGCCGGCCGCTCTGCGGCGATCTTCGGGATGTCGAGCGCCTCGCGTCCCTCCGTGCCGTCCTGCCGCCGATACCGCAGTTCGATCATCGGCCGGGGGGCCGTGAATCCGGTGACCCGGATGGTCGCGCGGCCACTCGTGCCGTCGGGGGCCTGCCGCATGATCGGAACGATGTGCCCGGGGTAGTCGAGCGCCGTGCCGCGGGCGAAGCGGCCCATGACGTCAAAGAAATGGAGCGTGGCGAAGTACACGTCTTCGTGCAGCGCCTCCATCGGCGAGATGTGCTCTTCATCGATGCCCAGGCGTTCGAACGGTTCGCTGAGCGCGACATCCACAGTGAGCTGGCCGAAGTGCGGGGCGTCGGTGGGACGCGGCTTGCCCCCGGTTCGCAGCATGACGTGGTCGTACAGGGCGGGCAGGGTCTTCTGCTGGAAGATGTTCCAGAACCGCTCGCTGTCCGTCTCGATGCGCTGACTCACGATGGGGCGGCCGGCCGAGGCGGCTTCGATCCATCCGGTCGCCACCCTCACGCGTTCGTAGTCGGGGAACCGGTCGAAGTACGGCCGGACGACGAACCGCGGTTCGAAGCGTTCGTGCAGCAGGAGGGCTCCATCGGATCCCGTGGCGATGACTTCATAAGTCGGCGACCCGACGGGAGCCTTCTCGAATGTGATCTGCGCGAGAGGCAGGCCCAGTTCCCGCGCCAGCACCTCATCGATGGGAAAGACCTCGTGCAGCCACCGGGTCGGGATGTACATCGCCTGCTGCTTCCACTCGGGGGGCGGACCCGCCTCGGCGAACCGGATGCGGATGCTCCGGACTGGCTTGCCGGTCAGGGCTGGCCGCACCGCGTCGAACAGCCAGCTGTAGCCCTGTTTGTAGGCGCTCAGCACCGTGACGCGGGACTCGCGCGAGGCGCCGGCCCTGATGAGCTCGGCGAGGGCCTGACGCTCGAGGCTCTCACGCAGCTGACGCGATTCGCTGAGCCTGGCTTCGACCACGACCGGTGCACGCCGCCTGACGGCCGGGAGGACCCTGGAGCGGAACACGCGCCAGAAGTCATCCACCTCGGACGGGATCTCGAAGTCGCCGCCAACGGGCTCCCCGTTGACCGTGACCGGCTGGGCCTGCTTGACGTCGAGCGCTTCGACCGACACGTCGACCGCATCGGCCTTCAGCAGCCGGGCCGCTTCGCCGCGGATGAAGGCGGCAAGGCCGGAGTCGGGTTTCTCGACGGCCAGGCGGACCGAGGCCTGGGCCAGTGAGACGCCCGCCAGCCTGCTGCCGATCGTCCCGAGCTTGTACAGTCCGATCGCCGCCTGGCCTGCGGCCGAGCGTCCCCCGAGAAACCGCCGCACGTCATCCTCGACCGTGTCGAGGGTCGGGCGGTCCTTTCCGCGCGGCCAGAGGTGCGGCAGCCGCTCCGCCGCCTGCGCGAGCGCACGCTGGACGCCGTCGACGTCGCCGCCCGTGATGACGATGGCAGGCTTCTCTCCCCAGGCCTTGCGCACGATCCCGATGTAGCCGTCGCCGGGGCGCAGGTCGGGACGCTGGAACTTCCCGGCCTTGACCAGCTCATCCACGAGCGGGTGCGTCACGCCGATGAGCACGAGCGTCGGCTGAGACGCTGGCGCGCCGACAGAGGACGCCGGGACGGCGAGCGGGAGACTGACGCCAGCCGATTCCAGCGCGATCCTCGCCGCGAGATCGATGACGCGGTCGAGGCCTTCGCCGGACGGGACGAGCAGGACCTCGCCGCGATCGGGGATCAGGTTGCCGTCCGAATCCCCGAGCAGGCCGTCGGGCGCGAACAGATTCGAGAGATCCAGGTTCTCCCGCGCGCCGGCGGGCCTCCGGCCCGGGAGGGACGGTTCTGGAGCCGTCGCGCGAGGGACATCGATCGCTCTCACCGGTGTGCGCGGCGCGGTCAGGCGGACGCGCAGCGTGCGCAGGCCGCGGTAATCGAGCGCCCGCGTCTCGTCGGCATCACCCGCGGCCGTCGGCGCCGCCAGAGCCTGCAGCAGCGACGCGGCCTGCCGGAGGGCGGCTGGGCCATCGACCGAGACATCGGCCACGACCCGTTCGAGCCCGTCGGCCCCGCGCCTCACGTGTACGGACACATGGTCGCTGACGGCGACCTTGAGCCCGGCATCCACGAAGAACGCCGTCAGGTCGCCGACGACCCGGTCGAGCGTGGGCCCATCCGAATCCCACAGGAAGGGCAGGCGGCCGGCGACGTACTGTGCAGCGGCATCCGTGTCCTCGTTGCTGGTGCCGGCGATGACGAGCGTCGGATGGTCGGCAGGTCCGGCGAGCCTGACGACGCCTTCGCCGGGTGCAAGATCTGCGATGCCGGCTTCCAGGTCGCTGAGGCCGGCGCGCCGGACGGCCGCGAGGCCGATCGCGACCGAGAGGCGGCCGCCGTCGCGGGGCATCGGCAGATTCAACTCGGCGGACTCGAAGCCGAAGCGTGCCGCGATGTTGGCGGCGGCGGCGACTTCGCATGCGCTCGGCATGGTGCTCAGCGCGAAGCTCGCGTCCACGAAATCGGTGACGCCGTCGCCGTTGCGGTCGCGCAGGACGGGACCGTCCGGCGCGAACACGCGGCTCAGCGACAGGGGCGGCGCACCGGGCTGCCGGGCCAGTGTCGTCGACGAGGCCTGAACGGCCAGCGTGGCGCAGGCAGGGAGGGTGACCAGCAGCCGGACGACAGGGCCGGTGAGTGGCATGGTTGTGACCCAGTTGATACCGACGTTCCGGGGACTGCTCGCGTCTTTGTACAGGCTGCGTCCTCGCCCGTCAACAACCGGCGACCGGCGGCAGGCGGCAGCTGGAAGAACAGTCGCGACCGGCGTCAGGCGACCGGCGACGGGCGGCAGCTTGACACTGCGCGGCGGCGTCCGTAGCCTGTCTCCGGGCGGGACGCTTCCCGGCGGAGGTACGGTGTCGGCGCGCATGGACTTCAACTGCGACATGGGTGAGGGGTTCGGGGCCTACGCGATGGGCCTCGACGACGAGATCATCCGCCACGTCACGTCGGCCAACATCGCGTGCGGGTTTCACGCCGGCGATCCGGGCTGGATGCGCCGGACCGTGGCCTTGGCCGAAACCCATGGCGTCGGCGTCGGTGCGCACCCCGGCTTTCCCGACCTGCGCGGGTTCGGCCGCCGGAACCTGGCCGCGACGCCCGCCGAGATTCGCGACGATCTCACGTACCAGATCGGCGCGCTCACGGCGTTCACGTCCTCGAAGCGACTGCAGCACGTGAAGCCGCACGGGGCCCTCTACAACATGGCCGTCGGACGCGACGACATCGCCACGGCCATCGCGGAGGCCGTCGTCGGAATCGATCCCGCTCTCATCCTCGTGGTGCTGGCGGGATCCTCCTGGGTGGAGACGGCCAGGCGAGCCGGAGCCCGTGTGGCGCGCGAGGTGTTTGCCGACCGGGCGTTCCTGGCCGACGGAACGCTGGTACCGCGCTCGCAGCCGGGCGCGGTCGTCCACGACCGGAGCGAGGTGGTCGAACGGAGCCTGCGCCTCGTGACGGAGGGCACGGTCGTGGCGGCGACCGGCGAAGTCGTGCACATGCCCGCCGACACCATCTGCCTGCACGGTGACACGCCGGGATCGGTCGCGCTGGCCTCAGCGCTGCGACAGGCGTTCGAGCGGGCCGGTATCACGCTGACCCCCATGCGCAGCATCGTCGGGGTCTGATGGCCGCCTTCGACGAACCGCGGTTCCTGGCAGCCGGCGACCGGTGTGTCGTGGTGGAGTTCGGCGACGGCATCGACGCGCAGGTCAACGCCCGCGCGCGAGCGCTCGCCAGGCGGCTGCAGGCGCTCCAGCATCCGGGCGTCATCGAAACAGTGCCCACCTACCGGTCGGTGCTGGTGCACGTCGATCCCCTGACGGTTGATCCGGCCGACATCGAGGCGCTGATCCGCACGCTCGACCTGGTTCGCGATGCGGATCCGAGTCCGCCCGCGCGGGTGGTTGACATCCCGTGCGCCTACGGTGGCGCGTTCGGACCGGACCTGCCGGATGTGGCCGCCCACGCGGGCCTGTCGGAGGAGGAGGTCGTCGCCATCCACGCGTCGGCCGAGTACCTCGTCTACATGATGGGGTTTACGCCCGGGTTTCCCTACCTCGGCGGGATGTCGCCCCGCATCGCGGCGCCCCGCCTCGCCACTCCGCGGACGATCGTCCCGGCTGGATCGGTGGGGATCGCCGCCGAGCAGACCGGCATCTACCCGATTGAGAGTCCGGGAGGCTGGCGCCTGATCGGCCGGACGCCCGTCCGGCTGTTCGATGCGTTGCGCCAACCGCCGGTCTGGTTCGACGCCGGGGACTACGTCCGGTTCCTGCCGATCGGCGGGGATGAGTACGCGCAGGTTCGCGGAGAAGTCGAGTCTGGCACGTACGTGCCGCGTGCTGGGGTGCGCACGTGAGCGGCGGCCGGGTGTGCCGCGTCCTCGACGGCGGGCTGTTCACGACCGTGCAGGACGCAGGCCGTGTCGGCTTCCAGCGCTACGGGGTACCGGTTTCCGGTGCGATGGATCCGTTCGCGTTTCGCGCGGCCAACCTGCTCGTGGCGAACCCGCCGGATGCGGCGTGCCTCGAGATCACCTTGACCGGTCCCGAGATCGTTTTCGACACGGGTACCCTGCTCGCGGTCACCGGAGCCGACCTCAGTCCCAGGCTCGACGGCCGGCCGATTCGGTTGTGGCGGTGCGTGGAGGCGCGACGCGGGTCGTGCCTGACGTTCGGCTCGCGTCGCGACGGAGTCCGCGCCTATCTGGCCTGCGCGGGCGGATTCGACGTGCCGCGCGTGCTCGGCAGCCGGTCCACCTTCACGCGGTCGGCACTTGGCGGCCTCGACGGCCGCGCGCTCCGGTCGGGGGACGCGCTGCCGCTGGGAGATACGACACTCGGGCACGCCACGGGGCGGCACATCGACCGGCGGCTCGTGCCGCGATACGGCACCGACCACGAGGTGCGCGTCGTGGCCGGTCCTCAGGACGATGCCTTCACCGAGGCCGGGATGGCGGCGTTTCTCGGTGGTGGCTACACGGTGTCGCCGCAGTCGGATCGGATCGGCTGTCGGCTGCAGGGACCGCTCATCGCGCACCGGTCGAGCGCGGACATCGTGTCGGACGGTACCGCGTTCGGCGCCGTGCAGGTGAGCGGTGACGGGCAACCCATCGTCCTGATGGCGGATCGCGGCACGACAGGCGGCTACACCAAGATCGCGACGGTGATCAGCGCGGACCTGATGCGGATCGCACAAGCGGCCCCTGGGGACCGCGTGCGGTTCCGCGCGGTGACGCGGGCGGAGGCGGTTGCAGCCCTGCGGGAGCAGGTCAACGGTCTCGCGTCGAGCGCGCAGCGGCGCGACGGCGTCCCTTTCGACAAGCCGGAGGGACCGGTGTACGACGAGGACGGCGCGGACGCGTATCTGGCGGACGCGAGCGGCGCGCTGGCGGAGGCACTGGACGAGACGTCCGGTCAGGCGCGTTGAGCGTCGGGCGTCGAGGTGGAATGCGTGGCGCTGGGCGACGCAGCGGGCGGGATGCAGCGTCAGTCGCATGCTGACGAACGCGCACCACGGGCTGTCAGCGACGCGTCGCCTCAAGCCGCCAAGGGCCACAGCTCCCCGTCGTCATTCCCGCGAAGGCGGGAATCCAGGACTGGACCCCCGCTTCCGCGGGGGTGACGAAGAACG
The DNA here is from genome assembly GCA_964481395.1 of uncultured Vicinamibacterales bacterium. GTDB lineage: Bacteria > Acidobacteriota > Vicinamibacteria > Vicinamibacterales > JAKQTR01 > JBFMFH01. The sequence continues at coordinate 21,581 of CAYZYG010000034.1, read as the reverse complement.
TGGTTCATTCGGTGGGATGAAGCCCGTCGCCGATGTCCGGACATGCGTCCGTCCGTGCGCATCGAAGGCCCGATCGACGTCGAAGAGGTGGACGCACCAGGCCCGGCTCGGGCAGGCCGGGGCATTCATCGGAGCATGACTATGTCAACAGCAAGAGGCGGCGGCCTGTTCGGGTGGTGGCGCGAGGGGACGCCGCAGGCGAAGCGGGCGCTGGCGGCCGGGTTCCTCGGCTGGATGCTCGACAGCTTCGACGTGATGCTCTACGCCCTGGTGCTGGCCGCGCTGATGTCGGACCTCGGCATGGACAAGCCGACGGCCGGCCTCCTGGGGTCCGTCACGCTCGTGGCGTCGGCTATCGGGGGGCTCGTCTTCGGCATCGTGGCCGACCGGCTCGGCCGCACGCGCGCGCTCATCGCGAGCATCCTGATTTACTCCGTGTTCACCGCTGCCTGCGGCTTCGCGCAGACGGTGATGCAGCTGGCGGTCTTCCGGATCTTCCTCGGCCTCGGGATGGGCGGCGAATGGGCGAGCGGGGCCGCGCTGGTGTCGGAGTGGTGGCCGGCCGAGCACCGCGGCAAGGCGCTCGGGTTCATGCAGAGCGCCTGGGCCGTCGGATACGGCGCGGCCGCGCTGGTGACGGCGCTGGTGATGCCCGTGTGGGGCTGGCGGGCGGTGTTCTTCGTCGGCGTGCTGCCAGCTCTCCTGACCATCTGGGTGCAGAAGCGGGTCGAGGAGCCGGCCATCTGGCGGGAGGGGCGGCTGGCACCGAAGGCCTCGCGCGGCTCTCTCGCGGACGTGTTCCGCGCGCCCCTCGTGAAGCTGACGATTCCGGTGACGCTGATGAATGCGTTCACCATGTTCGCGTGGTGGGGATTCAACCAGTGGATTCCCGCGTACCTGGCGCTGCCTGCCGATCAGGGCGGCATCGGCCTGAGCACGACCACGATGTCGGGGTTCGTGATCGTCATGCAGGTCGGGATGTGGTTCGGCTACGTGACCTTCGGCTTCATCAGCGATGCGTTCGGCCGCAAGCGCACGTACGTCGTCTACCTGCTGGCTGCGGCGGTGCTGCTCATCGGCTACAGCCTGACCCGGTCGGGCCTGGCCTTGCTTCTGCTGGGTCCGGTGGTGGCCTTTTTCGCGACGGGCTATTTCAGCGGATTCGGGGCCGTCACGGCGGAGATCTACCCCACCGCGATCCGGGCGACGGCGCAGGGGTTCACCTACAACATGGGGCGTCTCGCCAGCGCCGTGGCGCCGTTCGCCGTCGGGTCGCTCGCGGCGTCGAGCGGGTTCGGCATCGCCTTCTCGATTGCTGCCGGCGCCTTCGTGCTTGCGGCGGTGACGTGGATCTGGATCCCCGAAACCCGCGGCCGCACGCTGCAGTAGCGGGCGCGGTCGCATCGGCCGGGAGGCCGCAGCGTGGCTCTGTGATCCTCCACAGGATCGTCCTGCCGGGGCCGCGAAGCGGAACCCGGAATCCAGCCTGGATTCCCGCTTTCGCGGGAATGACGCCTTGGGGCCACACCCTCGCCTACCCCGGCCGCAGGCCGTGGCGTCGCTCATCTCTGATCCACTACAGATCCGCGCGTGTCACCGTCTCGGCGCGGTCGGCGACCTTGCCCTACCGGGACATCGAAGGGGGACGGGGAACATCCACAACCGATCCCCGGTCCCCGGCCCCTGTTCTCAGAACTGAAAATAGATGAAGTCCAGCGCGGTCAGACTGCGGAGCGCCAGGATGACGGCGAACATGCCGCCGGCCAGGAGTGCCTGCGCCGCGACGCGGCCCCAGCGGGGCGCGGCTTCCGGGCCATCCATGGCGGCGACGAGATTCGGGCCTCCCGCTTCGACCCAGACGCTCTGGATCCACAGCGGAATCGAATAGAGGGCCGACAGCAGGCCCAGGTACGCGCCGGCCTGCCAGTCCAGCGGGCTCGAGTCGGCCGGCGTGAGGGTGAGGTCGCGCGCCAGCGCGGCGAACTCGGTTTCCCGGAAGATGAGCCACCCGATGTTGGTCAGCACGAACATGCCGGCGATCTGCAGCGGCCGCAGCCACCGGCCGGCTGTGGGTGACGGGTTCCACACGAACTCCGCCACGCGCGTGAGCACCAGCAGCAGGCCGTGATAGAAGCCCCAGATGACGTAGTTCCAGTTGGCGCCGTGCCAGAGTCCCGACAGCAGGAACGTGATCATCACGTTGCGGGCCTGGACCCAGGGGCCGCAGCGCGATCCGCCGAGGGGAACGTAGACGTAGTCGCGGAACCACGTCGAGAGCGAGATGTTCCACCGGCGCCAGAAGTCGGTCGGGCTCACCGCCATGTACGGATGGCGGAAGTTGACGATCAGGTCGATGCCGAACCACTTCGCCGTGCCCCTGGCGATGTCGGTGTAGGCGGAGAAGTCCGCGTAGATCTGGATGCAGAAGGCGAACACGCCAGCCCACAGGACGTAGAACCCGGGCGACTCCAGCGCGAACACCTTGTTCGCGATGACGCCGACGTTGTCCGCGATGACGAGTTTCTTGAAGAAGCCCCACACGAGGAGGAGCGTCGCATCACGGGCGGCGGGCACCGAAAAGCGCCGTCCGGCCTCGATCTGCACCAGCAGGTTGGTCGCCCGCATGATGGGCCCGGCCACCAGGTGCGGGAAGAACGAGACGAACGCGGCCACATCGAGGAAGCTGCGCCGCGCCGGCGTCTCCTTCCAGTAGACGTCGATCGTGTAGCTGAGCGACTGGAAGGTGTAGAAGGAGATGCCGACGGGAAGAAAGATGCTCAGCAGGGGCCGGGATCCCTCCCAGCCGAAGGCGGCGGCGACCGCGGCCATGTTGTCGACGAAGAAGTTGAAGTATTTGAAGAACCCGAGCATGCCCAGGTTCGTGACCAGGCTCAGCCAGAGGAACGCCCGCTTGCGGTGCGGCCACCGCTCGATGCCGCGCGCCGCGCTGTAGTCGATGACGGTGGTCGCGGCGATCAGCGTCAGGAACCACGGATGCACCCAGCCGTAGAAGGCGTAGCTCGCGACGAGCAGCAGGACGTTCTGCCACCTCAACGCCAGTCGCCAGTAGACGGCCAGCGTCACGGCGAAGAACACGACGAATTCGAGACTGTGGAAGATCACCGGAACAGGTCGGGGTTCTTCTCGACGAGCAGTTCGGTGTAGCGGTGCCTGAACGACTGGTCGATGTGGTCGCCGTCTTCGTAGACGGAGAGCGGCTGATCCGGATCGCCCCACTCGTCCCTGAAGTACGCGCCGTTGGCCGAGAGATACGCCTCGAGATCTTTCACGTACTGCACGAGGGCCCGGGACTGGGCGGGCGGGCCGTCCGACCGCGGGCGGCGCTGCACGCGGATGAACGCCACACGGATGCCGGAGGCCTTCGACAGGCGGATGATCTCGGGCAGCAGGGAGCCCGGCAGCCTGGCCGAGAAGTCGAGGGCCGGGTCGTCGGCCTGCGCCATGTCGGCAGCGGGAATCTTTCGCAGCGACTCGAGGCTGAACAGCGTATCGTTCATGCGCTGCAGGAACCCCTGCGGGACCTCACCCGATGCGACAGCCCTGGCGGGCAGACGGTTGAGCCAGGGCTCGAGCCAGTCACGGGTCCGGTCGAACCGATACAGAGACCGGCTGACCGCATGCACGCGGTGGAACGGGCCGTGCATGGCGCTGGCCAGGACGGCGTCGAGCGCCGCTTCGTGCTGGCGCGCCACGCGATCGAGCGACCCCGGGTAGTACCGGAACAGCGGGTCGGTGAGATTGTCGTCCCTGAAGAAGAAGATCACGGCCTTGGGGGCCAGCCGCGCGTTGACGACGTAGTTCTTGAAGACGAGGTACCAGTACGCCGAACCCGTCCCCGGGTGGAGCAGCGAGGCGGTCGGTCCGGCGATGCGCGAGAGGTGTCCGGGCACCACCCGCGTCCCCGCCATCGAGTCACCGATGACGATGAAACGGGACTGCGCGTCCCGCAGCGTCGTCACGACCGACTCGTCGAACGGTTCCCGCGCGCGCGGCGGCTCGACGGTCGGCAGGTAGCCGGGCTCGACGCCCGCGTTGGGCAGGAAGGCGTTGACCACGCGGAGGCCCGCCGGAACCACCAGGATGCCGGCGAGCAGCAGCGCCAGGGACGCCCAGTGACGAGGGGCGTTCACTGCCGATCAGCTCTCCTTCGGGAACAGCTTCTCGAGCGTGTCGGGCTTCGGCGGAGGCGTCATGAGGCTGACGACGATCAGCAGGCCGATGGAGATCATGGCCGACGGATAAATGCTCGGGATGCCCCAGGGGTCAGCACCGAAGACCGCGGCGCCCGTCGCGCCCGGCGCGGCTTCCATGACTCCAGGCGCGATCCTGGGCAGCAGGATCTCGAAGAAGACCGCCGAGAAGGCCCCGCCGACGATCGATGCGATCCCGCCCTGCCATGTCGCCCGCTTCCAGGTCAGCGCCGCGAACAGGGCCGGCGTCACCGCCACCCCGTACATGGTGTAGGCGAAGTAGGCGTACTGGAGGACCGAGATCTCCCACTTGAAGTAGGTCGGCACGAAGATCATCGCGAACGCGACGATGCCCATCACGATGATGAACACCTTCTGGAGCCCCACCATCTTGTTCGGATCGGCGTTCGGGTTGATCATCCCCTGGTAGATGTCGCGCATCACGTTCGAACTGGACGACAGCAGGTAGTTCATGCCCGTCGACAGCACGACCGCGCAGGCTGCCCCGAGCAGCAGCACGCCGACCGGGCCTGGCACCATGTAGCGGGCGGCGTTCAGGACGAGCGCGCGGCCGTCCCAGCCCATGTTGTGCTCGACGTTGTAGACGGATGCGTACACGGCGATGGCGATGACGATGGTTTCGACGACGATCGTGCCGACGATCCAGATCGCCACGGCCTTCTTGGCCTCCGCCGGCGACTTGGCCGCGTAGAACTTCTGATACATCGACTGCACGCCCATGAGCAGCAGCAGCGTCGAGAGGAAGTACGCGCCGGCCTTGAGCGGTGGGTACTTGCCGAAGTCGGCGGCGAACACCTCGAACCGCTGCGCGGGCAGGATCTCGTGGGCGTGCGACCATCCGCCTGCGAACGACACCACGAAAGGCACGGCGAGCAGGCAGGCCGACACAATGATGATCCCGTTGGGCAGGTCCGTGTGGGCGACCGCCACCATGCCGCCCAGCGCGACGAACAGGATCACGAAAATGGCGGCAATCGTCTGGCCGGTTTCCAAGGAAATCTGGCCGTCGGACAGCACGTTCAGGATGTAGCCGCCGGCACGGAACTGGTAGGCGACGATCGTCGTGAAGGCGATGATGAGCGCGATCGCTCCAAACAGCCGGGCGAACCGGCCGTAGCGGACTTCGAGGATGTCCCCGACGGTGTACTGTCCGAACGTCCTGATCTTTGCCGCGACGAAGTAGATGATGGCAATGCCCAGAAACGCGCCAGCCGGCTGCCAGACGGCGCTCCAGCCCGCGTACGAGGCGTACTCCGCGCCGGCGATGAAGGTGCCCGACCCGATCCAGGTGCACACCAGCGTGAAGACCATCTTGGTGAGCGACAGGCTGCGGCCGGCCACCATGAAGTCGTCCTGCGACTTGATCTGGCGCGAACGGTAGAAGTTGTAGCCGGTCAGGACGAGCAGGTACGCGAGGATGACCCACAGGTAGATGCTCACGGAAGTCCTCCTGGTGCTCCGGTTCGCGGCCCTCTGCGCAAAGCCCGTCGCCGCCAGCTCGCGGCTGGTCCCGCGCGTCGGTGGCCCAGGGCGGGGAGCGCGCCCAAACCGCCGCAGCATAGCACACCGGCGCGGCCGGGGTCCGCGAAGGGGGCAGGAAGCCCGGAGTCCCCGGGTCGATTCCGATGCAGAGGCGTCCGAGTGAGTCCGTGAGGCGGCGTACGGGCGTCCCGGGGCCTGGTGTCCGAGCCCGGGACGCGATCGGCCTACTTCTGGGGGGTGAACTCGGGCGGCAGGGCGGAACCCTGGCCGAAGAAGAAGTCCTCCATGGCCTTCGCCATGAGCTCCTGCGCTTCCTTCTGAAAGGGCAGGAGCCGGTACTCGTTGAGGATCATCTTCATACGCTCTTCCCAGTGCTTCCACGCTTCGGCCGACACGTTGTCGTACACGCGCTGGCCCAGTTCGCCGGGCCACGGGGGCGAGTCCAGACCGGGCATCTCCTTGCCGAACTTCACGCACTTGACCATACGGGACATCAAACGCTCCTTCGCTTCCCGGGAGTCGGGAATCGGGATTCGGGAATCGGGCGCGCGGAATCCGCTGGCCCTCCCGGAGAGTCTAGCAGACGACGGGGATGAGACGACACGAGGAGGGTCCCCACCATCCGCATCAACGGCTGAGGAGAAGCCTCGCGGGCTCAGTGGACCCCGGGAGCGTCCGGCACTTCGTGGCGTGGACTCCCGACGCCCGACTCCCGACTCCCGTCATGGACCCGCTCCACCTGCACTCTCGCGTCGTTGAAGCACGCGCCGGCGCCGAGATCCGACAGCGTATCGGGCGCCAGCGCGGTCGCCGTCGACCCGTTCGAGGTGCTCCGCATCCACAGACCCTTGGGCAGCGAGACCGTGCCTGGTGGGACGAGGGGAGAGACGTCCGCCAAGCAGCGAACCTCGCCCAGACCGTTGAACACCCTGATCTCGTCGTCCTGATTGATCTCGCGCGTCCGGGCGTCGACCGGGTTGATCGTGAGCGCCGCGGGCGTGGTGATCAGTTCTCCGAGCGACGAACTGATCGTCTTCTCCGTCGATGGAGAGATGAGGGCGAGCGGCCACTCGTCTGTGGCCGGATCGGGCTGGTAGGTGTAGAGCCCGAGCGGCGCCTCACGCTCGAGCGCCTCCGGGAAGAGGTCAACCTTGCCGTCGGGGGTGCGCGGGAACACGTCGACGAACTGCACCGGCGCGGTCCCGTATTCGGGTGCGGGCGGTGTCTCGTCGCGCAGGGCGCGGCCGAGGCGCACAGGCAGCTCGTCCATGACCTTCAGCATCATCTCGAGATCGTCGGCGGGTTCCCCGTCGCGCGCGAGCCCCAGTCGGGCCTCGAGATCCGCGAACACCTGCACGTTCGGCCGGGACTGGCCGATGGCGTCGATGGCCGGCCTCACCATCTGCAGGCTGAGCGGCCCGTAGGCGCGCGCGAAGTCGTAGTGTTCGAGGAAGGTCGTGGCGGGCAGCACGAGGTCCGCGTAGCGGGCGGTGTCCGTCAACACCTGGTCGAAGACGATTGTGTAGAGATCTTCCCGGGAGAGTCCCTCGAGAACCAGGTTCTGGTGCGGGACGGTTGCGGCCGGGTTGCAGTTGTACACGAACAGCACGCGGACGGCGGGGTCGGCGTCACCGGTGAGCACCCGTCCCAGGTGGTTCATGTTGAACACACGCGTCGCGGGTTCGAACTCGCCGATCCACGTCTTCTGGATGCCCCAGGACGCCGAATTGCTCATCGAGTAGCCGCCGCCACGCACGCCGAACTTTCCCGCCACCGCCGGCAGCGCGAGGATCGCGGCTGTGGCGTTGCCCCCGTTCCGGTTCCGCTCCTGGCCCCAACCGCACCGAATCACCGCCGGCGACAGCGTGGCGTACATCGTCGCGAACCGCTCGAGCAGGTCTGCTGACACTCCGGACACGTCCGCCGCCCGCTCGAAGCTCCACTCCACCGCGCGTGCACGCAGGTGTGCCGCTCCTCGCGTACGGGCGTCGAGGAATGCCGTGTCGGCGAGGTTCCGCTCGAACAGGAACCGGTGGATGGCCATCGCCACCGCGATATCGGTGCCAGGCCTGACGGCGATGTGCAGGTCCGCGAGTCGCGCCAGCGGAGTCGATCGGGGATCGACGACGATGAGCCGTGCCCCCCTCTTCCGGGCCGCGCGGATGTAAGGCACGAGGTGGATGCCAGACGAGGAGGGGTTCGCGCCCCAGACGACGATCAGCGCGGCGTGCTCGTAGTCCTGGTACGTGACCGACGGCATCTTGCCGTAGAGCGCCATATTGGCCGCACCAGTCGGTGACGCGCAGAGCGTGCGAGCGAGGCGGGAGGCCCCGAGACGACGGAACAGCCGCGCATCGACGGTGTCCTGGGTCAGCAGACCGTTCGAGCCGCCGTAGAAGTAGGGCAGGATCGACTCACCACCCCAGGCCTGCCTGGCAGCCTGGAGCGCCTCCGCCGCCCGGTCGAGTGCGTCATCCCAATCGATCCACCTGAACTCGCCCGAGCCCTTGGGGCCGATGCGGACGCCTGGGCGGAGCAGCCGATCCGAGCCGTAGACGCGGTCCGCGAAGCGCCGGACCTTCGCGCAGATGAACCCGGCGGTGGCGGGATTGTCGTGACCGCCGTCCAAGGCCACCACGCGGCCCTCGTGAAGGTCTACACGGATCGTGCAGGAGTCGGGACAATCGAGCGGACAGGCGGTGGTGACGTGGTGGTCGGAGCGTTTGGTCACTGGCGGGACCGGGGCCGCACGGCCTGGCCGTCGCCAAGCTCGCGCAGTGCCTGAAAAGGGCCGACGACGACGGGCGTGCCTTCCCCAACACCCGACACCTCGATGTCGAGACCGCCGATGAGCCCGGTCGTGACCGGTTTGAAGCGGACGAGTCGATCGGCCACGACGAAGACGCCTGGCGTCTCCCGGCCGTCCGAACCGGACCGGATGACCACAGCCTGCAGGGGAACGGTGAGGACGCCCTCGCGCCGGGCCGTGAGAATCTCGGCGTCGCACGTGAGCCCGGGCCGGAGGGACGAGTCCGGCCGGTCCAGCCTGACCTTGACCCTGAACTCGCGGGCAGCGGCACCCGTTCCCGTGACCGGCAGTGCGCTGGCGCCGATCTCCACCACACGCCCGGGGAACGAGACGCCCGGCAGGGCCTCCAGCGTCACGGTGGCGGGCTGGTCCAGCTTGACCCGCAGCACGTCGGCCTCCGCCACCTTGACTTCGGCATCGATGGCGGACAGATCCGACACCGTCATCAGCGTCGTGCCCGGCTGGTTCTGTATGCCGATCACGACCATTTCACCTTCCTGGACGGGCAGCCTCGTCACCACGCCGTCGATGGGGGAAGCGATTTCGGTCTTGGCGAGGACGTCTCCCGCGCGTGCGGCCTCCGCCCGTGCCTCGGCAAGGCGGCGTTCGGAGCCCTCGCCGGCCTGCTGCAGACGTCGAACGGCTGCCTCGGCCGCCGCGACCTGTGCGGCAGCCGCCTCCGCGGACGCCCGAGCCTTGTCCAGTTCCGACTCAGGAATCAGGCCGTCCTTGCGCAGATCCTGGGCTCGCCTGAAGCTCTGGCGGGCTTCCTGTTCTCGGGCCCGCGCGGCCTGCACATCGGCCGTGGCCGCCTGCCGCTGCTCGGCAGTCGCGCGCACATCAGCCTCGGCGGCTTTGACCCGGGCCTGGGCGGCCGACGCGCTCGCCGAGGCCTGCACGGGATCGATCTGGGCCAGGACCTGGCCCATCCTGACCGGATCGCCTTCTTTGACGTTCAGTCTCACGAGACGTCCCATCACGCTCGACCCGATGTCGGCGTAGCGCTGGGCGACGATCTGCCCGGATGCCGTCACCATCGCCGTGAACGTCGCCTGGCGGGTCGCCGGCTGGATCTCCACATCGAGGCCGCTGCCGTCGCGGGACAGGAAAGCCACGGCGATCAGCAGCACGGCGACCACGGCCACGGCCGCGCCAATCTTGTGTCGGGTACGCATTGCTCAGCCTTTCACTCTACCACGCGGTGCAGGACGTCCCCTTTCAGACGCCGGGCAGCGGGACGTCGGATCCCGGAGCGCGTGAACCGCGTCGAGAAGGGGGGTAGGATCGGGGATCGGGGACCGGGGACCAGGGACCAGTTCTGTAGGTCCCCCGTCCCCATTCGCGGGCGGTGGGGCTCAACTCGCTCGTCGAGCCCGACTCAACGTGCCCGATGTGGTAGGGCGCGGTCAGCTTGCCGCGCCGTAGCCCGACAGGGCGAAGGCGGGCCGTCCGCGCCGTGCTGAGCATGCGGGGTGGATTACAGTTGCGGAGACTCGGGTGACGAAGATGTGGCAGGCGGCGATCGAGGCGCTCCGGCAGGGAGTCGGCTCCGCCGTGGGGCAGCCCCTGCGCTCCGGTCTCGGGGCGCTTGCCATCGCCGTCGCGGTCGCCACCATCGTGGTCGTCGTCACGGCCCTCGACGCCCTCGGCGATTACGCGCGGACGACCGGGGCGCGGACCGTCGGCAGCGACACGTTCCTGATTGCGCAGATCGCCACGTCCGGCCAGATCACCCGGCGTGAACTGGCCGAGAAACAGCAGCGGAATCCGCCCATCCGCCGGAGCGACCTTCGGTTCCTCGATCGCAACACGAGCGGCAATCTGATCTTCGCGTCGACCGTCCAGCGCGTCGGAGACGTGACAGCGGGTTCGGAGAGGTACGAGAACGCGTCGATTACCGGGGCGACGGCGACGCTGGCCGATCTGCGGGACCTCGGCATTTCGCGCGGTCGCTTCATCAGGGCCGACGAGGAATTGCGAGGAGCCCAGGTCGCCGTCATCGGCGCGGAAGTCGCCGAGACGCTGTTTCCCTCGCGCGATCCGATCGGGGCGTCCATCAGAGTCGCCGGGCGGCGCTTCGACGTCATCGGCGTGCAGCTCCGGCTCGGGTCGTCCGGCACGGCGTCGCTGGACCGCTCCGTGTGGATCCCGCTGACAGCGTTCGAGCGGCTCTACGGCCCGCCACCGTCGTTGAGCGTGTTCGCGAAGGCTCGTGACCTCGCACAGACGGACGCGGCCGAGGGCGAGTCCCGGGCGGCGATGCGCGCCCGGCGCCAGCTTCAGCCTGGCGTGGCCGACAACTTCGACCTGCTCACGCCGGACGCGGCGCGCGGGTTCGTGGAGCGTCTGGCCGGCCGCGTGGGCATCGCGGCCGGACCGATCTCGGCCATGGCTCTGCTGGCCGCGATCGTGGTCGTGACCAATACGATGCTCGTGTCGGTGACCCAGAAGACCCGCGAAATCGGCGTGCGTCGCGCACTCGGGGCGACCCGCGGCGCCATCATGCGCGAGGTGATCGCCGAGTCGGTGTTCGTGTCCGTGGTCGGAGGGCTCGCCGGAACAGCGCTCATGGGGGCCGCGCTCGCCGCCCTGTCTTCGGTGCTGGGTCTCGACCTGGCCGTCGGTGGCGCAACCGTGGTCTGGGCCCTCGGCGCCGCCGGGCTGAGCGGACTGCTGGCGGGCTACTATCCGGCGCGCCGGGCCACGCGGATCGACGTCATCGCCGCCGTGAGGTCTGAGTAGGCCGTGGAAGCCCCCGTCCGCCGGCAGACCCGTCGCTGGGCCCTCGACGTCGGTGAGGCGGCCGCTCTCGCCTTCGACGCGGTCCGCAGCCAGCCGCTCCGCTCCACGCTGGCCATCGCGGGCATCGTCATCGGGATTGTCACGGTGGTGCTCGTCGCGACGGTGCTGGTCGGCGTGCGAAACGGCATAGCAGCGCTGTTCCGCGAACTGGGCACCGAGAACGTGTTCGTGTTTCACCGCAACGGAGATCCGTACAACCCCGCCTCGGACCGCGACGCGCAGCGCAAGCCCCTGGAGCCGTGGTTCGCCGACTACCTGGCCCGGAACGCCACGTCGGCAGCCGGCGCGGCGGCGCAGATCATCGTGCCGCCGTTCATCGACGGTCGGCCGATCGTCGCCCGCGCGGGGGCAAACGAAACGGACACGGTCCTGCTCGAAGGAGCCACGCCGGGCTTCTTCGAGATTACCGGGACCGAGTTCCGGCGAGGCCGCCCGTTCACCGAACTCGAGAACCGTGTGGGCGCCAGGGTCGCGGTGATCGGGGCCAATGTCGCACGCGCGCTCTTCGGGCCGGCCGACCCGGTGGGTCGTTCCATGACGCTGGCCGGCGATACCTACTATGTGGTGGGCGAGGCGGAGCCGAGGAAGGGCACGTTCTTCGGCGAGAACCGGCAGGACAGCGTCGTGTCGATTCCGGCAGGCACGGTAGCGGCGCGGTTTCCGGATGCGAAGCAGACCATCGTATACGTGCGGGCCAAGCCCGGGCAGCTCGCCGCCACGCAGGACGAAACCGAGTTCCTGCTCCGGCGGCTGCGCCGCCTGCCACCGGAGGCCGGCAACGACTTCAACGTCTCGACGGCCGAGCAGATCATTCAGCAGTTCGACCAGATTTCGGCGCAGATCGGCCTCGCCACCTTCGCCCTGGCGGCCGTCAGCCTCATCATCGGCGGCATCGGGATCGCCAACGTCATGGTGATCAGCGTGACCGAGCGAACCCGTGAGATCGGCGTACGCATCGCCATCGGCGCGAAGCGGCGGGACGTGCTCTGGCAGTTTCTGATCGAGGCGGCGCTGCTCTCGGCGCTCGGAGGCGCGGCCGGTGTGGCGATCTCCTGGGCACTCGGCTTCCTGCTGAGTCTGTGGGCGCCGGCGTTTCCGGCGGTGCCGCCCGCATGGGCGGTGGCCGGCGGTGTGGCGTCCGCCGTGACGACGGGGCTCGTGGCGGGCTACCTGCCGGCGCGCCGGGCGTCAGGTCTGGATCCGGTCGAGGCGCTCAGGTACGAGTAGACTCCGGGAACACCCCCGGGGTAGAACGGGGGTATCCCGGAGTGCCCTTTCAGAGCGTCGTCATTCGCCCGGTCTTCCGGTCCCAGAATTCCACCCGGGCCACCGCGATCCGGATGAGCGAGAGGTCGGGGTCGGACGCACCGCCGGGAAACCACTGCTGGTACGTCGGGCTCCACATCTGACTTGCGCGTCCCTCGTCGCGCACGATGGTGGCCGACCCGGACACCGAGACGAACCGGTCCTCCGGCGCCGAGACGTACGTGATATTGACGCGACCATCCGCTCCCAGTTCCTGGGTGATGGCCGAACTGGTCCTGGTGAAGAACCACAACGCCCCATCGTAGGCGTTGGCCATCGCGACCATCGGGCGGCTGCGCAGGCCGCCCTCGGCCGTCACGGTCGTGAACATGGCGAACGGGATGTCCTTGATCAAGTCATGAAACTGGCCGGCTTCGTACGGCATTCCAGATCCTCCCCTGAGTCCACTGTCCGGTCAGGTCGTCTCAGTCCACCTTGTAGAGCGACGTCAAGACCCACTGCTGGCCGTCCCGGTTTCGGAAGAGCGCCATCGACGTCCGGATTCTTGGCGCCTGTCCCTGCGGTGTCGGGTTGTCGCGCCAGGTGAACTCGACCTCGGTCGATGTGTCGCCGATGCGGCGGACGTAGAGCACCTCCACCAGTTCCCGGCGGATTGACGAGTCTTCGCGCACAGTAAAGGCTGGCGACCGCAGCGCGGCTTCGGCCTCGCGCACGGTCAGCCCCCCGGTGTCGGCGTTGGGATCCGAGCGGACCACCAGGCCGATGAACAGGCCAAGGACGATGGCGATCACGGCGAGCAGGGCGATGACAATCGTTCGCATGGCGGTCCCGGTCGGGCTTCCCGCATCATACATCGTGGCCGGGGACGGGCACTATAATGCGCCTGCAACGGATGGAGACCGCACCATGCGCATGGAGTTCGGAATCGGTGACTTCCCCGGCGTGGCGTTGATGATGTTCCTGGGGCTGGCCGTGCTGGCGACTGTCGCGTGCCGGCCATCTCCGCCTCACCCGAAGGCGACGCTGGTCGTGATGAACGCGCGGGTCTGGACGGGGGATGCGGCCCGGCCTGCCGCCACGGCCCTCGCCGTGGCCGGCGATCGTCTCACGGTCGTCGGGGATACCGCCGACGTCCAGCCGTGGACGGGGCCCGACACCCGGATCGTGGATGCCCGGGGAGCGCTGGTCGTGCCGGGCTTCAATGACTCCCACGTCCACTTCGTCGGCGGCAGCCTCCAGCTCGACAACGTCGATCTGCGGGACGCGCCGACTCCTGAGGAATTCGCGCGGCGGATTGGCGAACGGGCGTCAGCCACGTCCGAGGGCGAGTGGATCCTCGGCGGCGACTGGGACGACCAGCGGTGGACGCCGGCGGCACTGCCGACCCGGGATCTCATCGACGGCCGAACGCCGAAGACGCCGGTGTTCGTGACTCGGTACGACGGCCACATGGCGCTCGCCAACTCTCTGGCCCTGCGACTGGCGGGTGTCACGGGCGCGACACCGGACCCGCCGGGCGGTGAGATCGTGAAGGACGCGTCCGGACGTCCCACTGGCGTGCTGAAGGATGCCGCCATGGGTCTCGTGAGCCGGATGATTCCGCCGCTGTCGCGTGAGAAACGGCTGCAGGCCATCCGGCGTGGCATGGCGCACGCCGCGTCGCTGGGTGTGACGAGCGTCCGGGATATGGGCCCCGAGCCCGGCGACCTCGCTGCGTACGGCGAGTTGGCCGAACGTGGCGAACTGACGCTGCGGATCTCGGCCGCGCCGTCGGAACTCCAGTGGGAAGCCCAGGCGAGGCTGGGCGTCCGTCGGGCCTTCGGCTCGCCGTTCTTCACGATGGGGGCGGTCAAGGGGTTCGCTGACGGTTCACTCGGATCGACGACGGCGTACTTCTTCGAACCGTACAGCGATGCGCCGGACACGCGGGGCCTGTTGGCCGACGAGATGATTCCGGTCGAGGGCATGCGCGAGCGCCTGGGTGCGGCCGACGCGGCTGGGCTGCAGCTGTGCGTCCACGCGATCGGTGACCAGGCGATTTCGATGGTGCTCGACATCTTCGCCGACATCGCGCAGGCCAACGGCCCGGGCGACCGACGTTTCCGCATCGAGCATGCGCAGCACGTGGCGCAGAAGGACTTCGCGCGCTTCGCGAGCCTCGGTGTCATTGCCGCCGTGCAGCCGTATCACGCGATCGACGACGGGCGGTGGGCCGAGCGGCGAATCGGTCCGGAACGGATCAAGACGACCTATGCGTTCCGGTCGTTCCTGGACGCTGGCGCGCGCCTGGCCCTCGGCACGGACTGGCCCGTCGCGCCGCTCAACCCGATGCTGGCGATCTACGCTGCCGCGACCCGGGCGACGCTGGATGGGAAGAACCCTGGCGGTTGGGTGCCGGAACAGAAGATCTCCGTGGAGGAGGCGCTCCGGGCCTACACCGCAGGTTCGGCGTACGCGGAGTTCCAGGAGGGGCAGAAGGGGACGCTCGCGCCCGGCATGCTGGCGGACTTCGTGATTCTGAACGAGGACATCCTCGCGATTTCGCCGGAGCGGATCAAGGACGTTGCGGCCCGCACGACCGTCGTCGGCGGACGCGTCGTCTACGAGAAGTGACGCGCCGGGGCGGAGCGATCGCTCCGACCCCGGCGTGGCTCACCTACCGCTTCCTCGCCGGCGCCGGCGGTTGTTCGATCAGCTTGACCTGGCCGAGCTTCTCCAGGGCGCGGACGTAGTCGAACACGTCGGCCAGCGGCACCGGCTCGAACTCGCCCGTCAGGAAGTTCCGAATGTCCAGAACGGTCAGCTTGCGCGGCAGAATCGCCCGCAGCTCTGACGTCATGTGGCTGGGGATCTTTCGCTGGGCCGCCGCGATGGCTTCGCGATCGGCCGGCGCGATGTTGGCCATCGCCGCGCCGCCGCCCCCCCGGCCCCCGCCGGCCGGCCCGCCTGCTGCAGCCGTCGCGACAGGTTCGACGACCGTGCGTGCGGCCTGGCGTTCGAGCTCCGTCACGGGCGGTTCGCCTGCCGGCAGCCTGCGCACGCCGGTCTGAACGCCGTAGTACGCGGCTACCTCCTTCTCGATGGCGGCCGCCCGCTGGTCCAGCAGCGGTCCAAAGCCGGTGCCCAGCACGCGTGTCGCCTCGTCTGGATTCGCGAAGAGCGTCGCGGCTGACGCCAGCGTGGCCTTTTCGATCGCCGTCTGGTGGCGGACCGTGACGATCGCGTCCTTGTAGGCCTGTTGGAGGGCCGCCGCGTCCGTGGCGTCCGCCAAGTAGCCCGTGCCCTTGCCCAACGCGTCGCCCAGGCGTCCGAGCCCGCGGCCGAGGACCTCGCCGGCGATGGCCGCCGCCCTCGCGTCATCCGCGGACGCGAGCAGGGCCATGCTGCCGACGCCGACGACGGCCGCGCGTTTGAACTGCGTCGGGTCGAGGCGCTCCGGAGTGTCTTCCGACGAGTGGTAGAAGTGATCGGGCCAGGTGATGAACATCACGGCCGGGATGCCCATTCCGATGAAGACGACGTGATCGCTGGCCCCGTAGTGCTTGTCGACAATGGCCCAGAGCGGCTCGCGGCTGCCCGTGCGGGCCACGACCGGAAGCGTGAAGCCGTAGCCGGTACCGCGGAAACGGAGCCGCTCGCGGTTCGTGTCGGCGACGTACTCGAGCACGCTCGCGCACAGGTCGTTCAGGAACGACGGCAGCGAGTCCGGCGTCCGGTGCAGCACCCAGGCGCTGCCGCTCAAGCTCATCCGCAGGCCTTCCATGTCGAAGTTGAGGTTCGCGATGAGGTGCTTCGTCACGTCCGGGTTGGCCTGCAGCCAGGCGCGCGTGCCACTGATCTCGGGGACCCACAGAAAGTGGATCGTCCGCTTCGGTCTCGGGAGCTTGCCCTCAGCGACGAGGCGCAGGTAGGCGCGGCCCATCTCGAGCGTCAGCGCGCAGCCGGAGTTGTCGTCGTTCGCGCCCTGCTTGATGTAGCCCTCGTAGAGGTGCGCGGACACCATGACGGCCTGCGTGGAACTGCCGTCGCCGGGAATCGTGGCGTGGACCATCTCGAGCTCGCCATCGAAGGTCTCCGACTGGACGATCGAGCGAAGCTTGAGGGTTTCGCCCTGCGCCAGCCGAGCTGCGAGCATGCGGCCGATCCGCGGCGCCACCGACCAGCCGAAACCGGGCGCCTTGCCGGACGGTGCCGTGCCCGACACGCTCTGCGACATCAGCTGGTCTGGAATGTCGTCCGCACGCAGACCGTTGTAGCTGATGACCCCGACCGCGCCGTGCTCGAAGACGGCGAGGCGCTGGATCGATCCCGCCGACGCCGACCCGAGCACGATCTTGCCGGCGACGTTCCTCCCCGCGTAGTCCTCGGGGCGCGTGCCGACGCCGACGTCGATGAGCTCTGCGGTCACATCGCCGGTCTCGCTGCCGGATGCGAGAGACACCAGCACGTCGTTGATGTCGTAGAGCTTGTCCATCGCGGGCTCGACGATCCACAGCTCACCCCGCGTGGCGTGCCACGATCGACCCGGGGAGGGGTACGACACGACTTCGACGTTGCTGAATCCATACTCCCTGGCGTGTTTCGCGACGACTTCGGTCTCGCGGAACTGAGTCTGGTACTCGGCTCGTTCGCGGAGCCGCGGGTACGGGACCATCTCCAGCACGAGGTGGAGCTGGCGCTCGCCCGAGGCCTCGTTGATGATGGCCCGCATCTCGGTGTGGCTGAGCAGCGTGCGGTCTTCGCGTTCCTGTGCCGGGAGGCCGACGGCCAGCAGCGCGGCGGCCAGACACATCAGGACGACGTAGCGTTTCATGACATCTCCTTGGGGGCAGCGGGGGGCCCGAGGCAGGGCCAGATTCTATCGCAGTCTCAGGGCTAAACAGCCTGTGAACACATGCTCTCGTACGGGTCAGCCATCAGCCATCAGCGATCAGCCGTTTGCTCCTGCCAGACTTCCATTGTCTTCCTGTCGGAAGCTGAACGCCGAGAGCCGAACGCTGAAAGCCGACTGATGTCTTCACACACGCTGAAGGGCATCCCGGAACGCCCGGCCCATCAGGCGGTAAGGCAGGATCAGACACGCGAAGAACGAGGCGACGGTGAGTGCCATCCACCCGTACTGGGCGGCCGTGTTGTCCACGGCTGGCGGTGACACAAGTACCGGCAGGGCGGCAATCAGCCCGCCAAGCGCGCCGCCTACGGCTGAATGCCGCACGAGACGCGCGCGCCGCCCCTTGGTGGGCGGCAGGGACAGGGCGCCAACGAGCGCGGCGACGGCGAAACCCACGGCGAACCCGGCGACGGGCACCGACAGAATCAGGGCCGTCGGCTCGCGCCCCGTCAGTCCCTGGAGGCTGCGGTACGTCACGCCGATCAGGGAGCCGCCCACGAGCAGCGCGCCGGCGAACGTCCAGGTGACGCGGCGTCCGAGTCCGAACGCGGCGCCCGCCATGAGGCCGCTCGCAGCGAAGCCGAGCGCGGGCAGCACGATGAACAGCCCTGCGACGCCGCTGCGGAGCGGGATCCCCGCGGTCGATGCCAGGGCGAGCACGGCCGGTGGCAGGACGAGCCCGACGAGCGCCGCGCGCGCCGCCTTCGCGAAGCGCGCGGGCAACCGGTCGGGGGTCTCCATCGCGTCGAACAGGGGGCGCTCGTTGGTCATGTGTGATCCTCTGCGCCTGCCGACCGGCGCCCAGGCCTGACCAGCCTCCACCAAGGCTGGCGGTCCGCCGATGCGTTCCGCGAAGGCGGAAGCCCTGGGCCTACGACATGACTCCGTTCCCTCCACCCTGACACCCGATCCCGCGAACGCCTGTCGCCCAGCGCCTATCGCCCGCACGGTCGCGTGATCACCGCACCGCCCACGCCGGCCTGCTTGGGGGGCGTGGGCGCAGGACCATCCTAGCAGCCCGTGGTGCAGGTCTGTCTGCATTCGACCGACGCTGCATCCCGCCTCGCGGGGTTGCTCCTCCCTCAAACACGTGGAGTATTCTCGGTCGTCGCGCCCGGTGATCCGGGCGCCGCGCTCCGGAACTTCAGCAACGAACCACTGTTACGGGACGCTACTAGCCCATCGGAGCGGGCGCGAGCCGCTATCCGTCGAACGGCAGGTCGGCCGAGCGCGATGGCGGCGCCTCGGCATGAGGCGTGTGCGTCAGGCCGTGCAGGCTCACGCCCAGCAGCCGCACCGGGCGGCTGGCCGCCTCGGTCCGCGCGAGGAGCGCGACCGCCCGTTCTGCAAGCGCCTCGGCATCCCGTGAGGCAGGCTCGCGCGTGTCGCTCCGCGTGACCGTGACGAAGCCCGCATAGCGGACCTTCAGCGTCACCGTGCGGGCGTACAGGTCCTTTCGCTCGAGCCACGCCGCAACCTCTCGGGCCATCGCCGCGATGCGGTCGCGCATGTCGTCGATGGCCGTGAGGTCGGCCGAGTACGTCCGCTCCATGCCGACGGACTTGCGAACCCGGGACGGTTCAACCGGGCGGTCGTCGACGCCGAACGAGAGCCGGACCAGCCACTCGGCCGTGCTGCCGACGGCCCGCTGCAGCACGGCCCGATCGGCCGTTCGCACGTCGACCAGCTTCTCGATGCCGATGGCGCGCAGTTTCCGGCCCGTCACCGGGCCGACGCCGAGGAGCGCGTCGATCGGCAGCCCCATCAGGAAGCGTTCGACGCGTTCCGGCGCGATGACGGTGAGCCCATCGGGCTTCTTCCAGCCCGATGCGATCTTCGCCAGGAACTTGTTCGGCGCCACGCCGGCCGACGCCGTGAGGCCGGTGGCTTCCCTGATGGCGGCCTTGATCCGTTTCGCGACATTCACCGCCAGCGGCTCGCCCCAGGCGTTCTCGGTCACATCGAGATACGCCTCGTCGAGGGACAGGGGCTCGACGAGCGGCGTGACCGAGCGGAAGATCTCGAACACCTGCGCCGACACCGTGCGGTACTTGGGAAAGTCCGGCTTCACGATGACGAGGTGCGGGCAGGCGCGAACGGCGCTGGCCATCGACATGGCGGAGCGAACGCCGTACGCTCGCGCCTCGTAGCTGGACGCGGCGACCACGCCACGTTGGTCCGGGCGACCGCCGACGACGACGGGCTGGCCGCGCAGGTCGGGCCGGTCGCGCTGCTCGACGGACGCGTAGAAGGCGTCCATGTCGACGTGGAGGATGCGGCGCATTCGTGGACTCTGTCAGAATACAGAAAACAGGGAACAGGGGACAGGCGGCAGGCGACAGCAGGGAAGGGCGGGGATCAGGGACCCGGGACCCGGGACCCGGGTGCCGCACCGCAGAAACGCCCGCGAAGGGACACGCCAGGGCTTTCGGCGCTGCGTGGCCCGAGGATCACAGACGAGGAGGACACGTTGCGCATGAGGCTGGTGCCGGACGGAGAGCGGCGCGGAGGGAGACACGGCAGAGCACGCGGAGCGCACGGGGCGGGGACCGAGCCGAAGAAGAAGATCCGCTGGTCCGACGTGTGGGAAGAGGCCCGCGTGCTGGTGTGGCGTCATCGGTGGCGCCTGGCGCTGGGCCTGGCCCTCATGCTGGTGAACCGCGTCGTCGGCCTGGTGCTGCCCGGGTCGTCGAAGTTTCTGATCGACGAGGTCATCGGAAACAGGCGAGCCGATCTCCTGCCCTGGATTGCCGGCGCGGCCGCCGTCGCCACGCTCATCCAGGCGGTGACGTCCTACGGGCTCTCCCAGTTGCTCAGCGTGGCCGCGCAGCGCGCCATCGCCGACATGCGGCGCAGTGTGAACGACCACGTGATGCGCCTGCCGATCGGCTACTTCGACAAGACACAGACCGGCCAGCTCATCTCGCGCATCATGAACGACGCCGAGGGGATCCGGAACCTGATTGGCACCGGCCTGGTCCAGCTCGTTGGCGGCTTCGTGACGGCAGCGATGGCGCTCACCATCCTGTTCTGGCTGAATTGGGTGCTGACGTCCGTCACCCTCGTCGTGCTGCTGGCCTTCGCCGGCGGCATGGGGCTGGCGTTCACGAAGCTCCGCCCGATCTTCCGCGAGCGCGGGCAGATCACCGCTGAGGTGACGGGGCGTCTCAACCAGGCCCTCGGCGGCGTCCGCATCGTCAAGGCCTACGTCGCGGAGCCGCGCGAGCAGTCGGTGTTCTCGGCCGGCGTGGAGCGCCTGTTCCAGAACATCGCGAAGTCGATTACCGGCGTGTCGGCGGTGACCGCCGGATCCACGGTGATCGTGGGCGTCATCGGCGTCGTCATGATCATGATTGGCGGGCGGTCGATCCTGGCGGGCACGATGACGCTCGGCGACTTCGTCATGTATCTGTTCTTCACCGGCCTCACCGTCGCGCCGCTGGTGCAGATGGCGTCGATCGGCACTCAGCTGACCGAGGCCTTCGCCGGGCTCGATCGCATCCGCGAGATCAAGCGCATGGCCACGGAAGACGACGAGGACGCATCCCGGCAGCCGATGCCCGACCTGACTGGGGACGTGCGCTTCGAGGACGTGTCCTTCGAGTACAACGAGGGCGTGCCCGTCCTGACGGACGTGTCGTTCCATGCCCCGGCAGGCACGACGACCGCGCTGGTCGGGTCGAGCGGGTCGGGCAAGAGCACGCTCATCTCGCTCATCATGACGTTCAACCGGCCGAAGGCTGGCCGCGTGCTGGTGGACGGCGTGGATCTGACCGCGGTGCGCCTGCGCGACTACCGGTCGCACCTGGGCATCGTGCTCCAGGACAACTTCCTCTTCGACGGTACGGTGGCCGAGAACATCGCGTACGCGAAGCCCGACGCGACGCGGGAACAGATCGAGGCGGTCAGCCACCTGGCTCACTGCGACGAGTTCATCGAAGGGTTCACCGAGAAGTACGACACCGTGGTGGGGGAGCGCGGCGTGCGGCTGTCAGGCGGCCAGCGTCAGCGCGTGGCCATCGCCCGGGCGCTCCTGGCGGATCCCAAGATCCTGATTCTGGACGAGGCCACGTCCAGCCTCGACAGCGAGAGCGAGGCC
>CAYZYG010000033.1:0-44344 GCA_964481395.1 uncultured Vicinamibacterales bacterium | reverse complement strand
CGTAGACCGCATCATCCTGCGTCTCGATGTGGATGTCGCTGGCGCGGCGCTGGATCGCGGTGTAGATGGTCGAGTCGACGAGACGGATCATCGGGCTGATGTCGCTCGTCAGGCGCTCCACCGTCAGACGCTCGTCGCCGTTCTCGTCCTCCGTGAGGAGCTGGAGCTGAAATCCCTCGGTGGCTTCCTCGAGCACGCGTTGGGAGCTCTCGCTCTTTTTCAGGATCGATTCGATCGCGGACTTCGGTCCGACCATCACCCGCAGCGGCGTCGACAGCACCACCTCGAGTTCGTCGATCATCGGCAGGTCCGTCGGATCCGAGACGACGATCGCCAGCGTGCGCCCGTCACGCCGGTAGGGGACGAATCCGTAGCGGAGCATCAGATCCGCCGGAATGGACCTGAACAGTTCGTGGTCGATGCGGAACTGCTCGAGATCGACGAATTCCAGGCCGTAGCGGCCGGCGAGACGCCGGGCCTGCTCGCGCTCGGCCGCCTGATCGGTCGGCGGCTCGAACGCACGGTCGGCGTAGAGATCGGCCGCACCCGCGTGCTGGCCGGCGCCCTGCTGTTGATTCACGTCGTGCTACTCCCTCTCCGGCCTCACGTCCGGCCTATCACCGACGTCAGCTGGAACAGCGGCATGTACAGGGCCAGCAGCAGGCCGGCGATGACGAGTCCCATGACGATCAGCAGCAGCGGTTCCACGAGCGACACGAAGCGCGACAGTTCCGTCTCGATTTCCTCGTCGTAGAAGTCCGCGAGGCTCGAGAGCATGTCCTGGAGCGCGCCGGTCGACTCGCCCACTTCTGCCATCTTGACCGCCACGTCGGGGAACACCCGCCGGGCGGACAGCGCGCCGGCAAACGACTCGCCCTCCCTCACCCGCTGCCCTACCGCCCGCAGCTCCCGCGCCATGTACTGGTTCGACGTGGCGCCAGAGGCGATGTCGATCGCGTTGACCAACGGCAGCCCTCCCCCGAGCAGCGTCGACAGGGTCCGGGCGAGCTGCGACGTCGCGAAGCGCCGCACCGTCGAGCCCGCCCACGGCAGGCCGAGCACGACCCGATCGAAGGACGCCTTCTGCTCCGGCTTGCGCAGCCAACCCCAGAGCGCGACGCCCAGAAGAACAGCCGAGGCGGCGAGCAGGAGAAACTGGTCGCGGACGAAGGAGGACACCGCGACGATGGCGCGGGTCGCCAGCGGCAGATCGGCATCGAAGCTCTCGTAGAACCCGGCGAACTCGGGGACGACCTTCAGCACGATGATGCTGACCACGACCAGGGCCAGACCGACCAAAACCGCCGGATACACCAGTGCGGAGGCGGTCTTGCGCTTGACCTCGCCGATGACCTTCATGTACCCGACGTAGCGGCGGAGCACGCCTTCGAGGCTGCCGCTCCGCTCTCCGGCCAGCAGCGAGGCCGCGTAGGCCCCGGAGAACGGTGCGCCGTGCGCCGCGAAGGCCTCGGAGAGCTGCGTGCCGGATTTCACCTTGTCGTGCACGTCGTCGAGCACCGTCCGAAACCCCGGGTTGTCCACTCGTTCCCGAAGGATCCCGAGCGACTGGACCAGCGGCATCCCCGCCTTCAGGAGGGTCGCCAATTCCTGATTGAACACCAGGAATTCTCGGCTCGACACGCGCTTGCGGGCAGTCCCCGGCCGGCTGAACCGCTGGAGGGTGTGGCGAGGCTGGACGGCAATGACGCACAGGCCCTTCTGCTCGAGGTCGTGGCGGAGGCGATCCTCGCTGTCCGCCAGGTGGATCTCTTCGATGATCTCGCCGTGCGGCGTGCCGAGCCTACAGCGGTACTCCATCGCAACCTGCTGGTAGTCAGAGAATTAGCGTCACCTGTCGACAGTCCGGCCTGATTATAGCAGACCCGGCTGCCGGCGCTGGTGACGCCGGTACACGCATTTAGACATCGGCCGGACCCTCATGGACGGGCCGGCCCACGCACCGGGGAGACACGGGGTCAGGCGGAGCTACTGCTGCGGTTCGAGCACCGCGTGGAAGACGCGCAAGCCGAGTTCCCGAACGTCGCCGCTGCCCGGGCGGCGGACGTCGGGCACGAACGTCTGATCCACCGACATCCGGAGCTGAGCCATGTCGTCCGACCCGAACTGCGCGGCTTTGAGGTGGACCGTACGAATGGTCTCGGCAGGCGTGTCCACCGTGAAGGTATCGACCGGCTGGTCTTCGAGGTAAAGAGTGACCTGCTGCGGCGCGTCGAACATCGACGGATCGCCGCTGTATTTCAGATAGAACGTGGCGTTGCGCCGCGGGTTGCGGAACGACCAGGTGGCGTCCTTCTTCGACCACTGCCACTCGACGGCCGGGTTGTCGGCGGCCCGCTCGGAGGGGTGCCAGCCGTCTTTGAACACCATCAGAATGGCCTCGGTCTGCGGCAGCAGGTGCATCCGGGCCACGACGTACTCGCGCTGTCCCGTGTCCTGGCCAGCCAATGGGACCCGTCCACCGGATGCCGGATCGTAGAGCCCCACGGTCACCAGCGCCTCACCGACGTAGGGATAGATAGGGACGAAGTGCGTGAGGGTGTACTCAACGGTCTGGCCGGGCTTCCATTCACTGGTGGGAACCGGGGGATCGTGATCCTCCGCCCACAGGAGTTCCTCGTTCGCGTCGAGGACGTGGACCAGCACCCGGTAGTTCTGGGTCAGATGGGCGTTCTGGGCCACCTGGAAGCGGTAGCTGACCGGCAAAGCCCCACCGAGGGCGACACGGGGCCGTTCGAGGGAGACGCTCGGCGTGGCGAGCGGCGGGCTGTCTGGGGTCGACTCGCCGCAGGCTGCCGAAACCAGCAACGACGACAGAACAAGCACGAGCAAAGGGCGCGAGGTGATCATCGTCTCCAACCGTGGCGGACCGAGCCTTCTATCCTAGCCCACGGTCGTGCCGCTGACAACGTCGGGCGTGAGGGGGAACGGTGAACGTCCACGGGCCCTGTCCTGTGGCGCGCTGAGGCCCGGGAAGCCACGCGTCCTCACTACTGTTGCACCCAAAGGAGTTATGGTTGACCGGGATCCGCGGGTGTAGTAGGCTTTCGGGCAACGTGCCTGCGCGGGACGACTCATGATTCGAACACACGTCTTGCTGGTGCCCGTGGTCTGCCTTGCCTGCGTGGCTGCCGGGTGTGCCGGCGGAGCGCTCGGGCGCCGGACCGTGGCGGCCCCGGAAGCGGCCCCGGTTCCTCACCTTCCCCTGGCGGACGTCGCGATGCCTGCCGGTCCGGAACCCGACGCGACCGATCTGTTGATCGCCTCGGCGCAGGCTCACTTCGAGCGCGGCAAGTCGCAACTCGCCTTGGGACATCTCGACACGGCCCGCACGGAGTTCAACCGGGCGCTCGACGTCCTGCTCGACGCGCCGCGTGGCGCACGGGCCGAGCCGCGCTTGCAGGACTACTTCGACCGCCTGGTCGATCGGATCAGCGCCCAGGAGATTCGCGCGCTGGCCGAGGGAGACGGATTCGCCGAGAAGCCCGCGGAGCCCTCGTCGCTCGATGAACTGCTCGGCATCCTGGCGTGGGATCCGCCGGCGGCCGAGCCTGGGCTGGCCCGCACCGTCGAGAGCGATTTGCTGAGCACCGCACACGACGTCCCCATTCCGCTGAACGCGAAGGTGCTGGGGTACGTCGAGGCGTTCTCCGGACGTCTGCGGGAGTGGTTTCAGGCCGCGCTCGAACGAGGCGGAGCCTACCTTCCCATGATCCAGGAGGTCTTCCGGGCTGAGGGCCTGCCGCTAGATCTGGCGTACATCCCTATCGTCGAGAGCGCCTTCCGGACCAACGCGCTGTCGCGGGCGAAGGCGAAGGGATTCTGGCAGATCATGGCCGGAACGGGCCGGGAGCAGGGGCTGAAGACGGACTGGTACATCGACGAGCGGTCGGACCCGTACAAAGCGACCAAGGCGGCCGCGCAGTACCTGAAGACGCTGAACCGGATGTTCGACGGAGACTGGCATCTGACGCTCGCGTCGTACAACGGCGGGCCCGGTACCGTCCAGCGCGCGCTGCGGCGCCGGAAGGCGGGCGACTTCTGGGCGCTCGCCGACCAGGGGCGCTACCTGCCCCGCGAGACGCGCGCCTACGTGCCGATGGTGCTCGCGGCGATTGTCATCGCTCGGAACCCCGCCGTCTATGGCTTCACCTACGCGCCATCGGGCCCTCCCGAAACGGAAACGGTGTCGGTTTCGGGTCCGGTCGATCTTCGGCGCATTGCCGAGTGGGCTGGCGTCCCCGTCGACCACATTCAGAACCTGAATCCCGAACTGCGCCACTGGATTACGCCGCTGCGCGGTGAGGACTACCCGCTGAAGGTCCCGGCCGGCCGGGCCGGGGTCGTGGAGCAGCGGCTGGCCGAATCCTCTGCCGACGGGCTGGCGGCGCTCCAGTTCCACACAGTCCGCAAGGGCGAGTCGCTGGCCAGCATCGCCGGCAAACTGAAAGTGAAGCGCGCCGACCTCGCCGAGGCCAATTACCTCCGGCCTACGGCACGCATTGCCGTCGGGCAGCAACTGGTGGTCCCGCGGGCGCCGACGGCGCTCCTCACTGCCCAAGCGGACCGGCCGGCTCCCGCGTCCGCCACGCAGGCTGCCGTGGCGGAACCCGCGACCTATCGGGTCAGGCGGGGCGACACGTTGTACTCCATCGCCCGGACCTTCAACACGACCGTGGCTTTCCTCCGAACCTGGAACAACATTCGAGGGAGCCGGATCCTGCCGGGAGACGTGATCGCGGTTTCTGCTCCGAGGCGCGCCAGCGGTCAGCAGTGACCGATCCCGGCCGGTAGCCGCGTCACCGGGGGGTGCGGAAAGTGCCACCCGCGCGGGCGGTCGCCGTCGCAGTTTCTGCACCTCCTGACCCGCGGTCACGCTGCCGTTCCCGAGAACGTTCCGGAATCCCTCGCCTCGGCGCGCGGCGCACCCCGGCTTCCCGCTTGCATCTCGGAGAGCGTGCTCGCGCGAATCCTCACGGCGGCGGTGACCGGTATCGAGGCGTTCCCCGTGTTCGTCGAAGTGGATGTGTCATGGGGGCTTCCGGGGCTGACGATGGTCGGGTTGCCGGACCCCAGCGTCCGGGAAAGCCGGGATCGCGTCCGGACAGCCATCCGCAACTCCGGCTTCGACCTGCCCAGCGCGAAGATCACTATCAATCTGGCCCCCGCTGATGTGCGAAAAGTCGGGTCGGCGTTCGACCTGCCTGTCGCCTTAGGCATCATCGCTGCCAGCGGGCACGCCGAGGTGCGCCTCGGGACCGATGTGCTCGTCCTGGGCGAGCTGTCCCTCGACGGTGCGGTCCAGCCCACCCGCGGCGTGCTGCCGGTGGCGTTGGCGGCGCGGCGCCGGGGCATCCACGCACTCCTCGTGCCCGAAGCCAACCGGAGCGAGGCGGCCGCCGTTCCTGGCCTGCGCGTCGTCGGCGTCACGTGTCTCCGGGAGGCGGTGGAACGGATGGATGCGGGTGGATTGCCGGTCCAGCCGTCAGCGGACGCCGTCTGGCATCCCGACGAAGCCGCGATTGCCGAAGCCGGGGATCTTGCCGATGTTCGGGGCCAGCCGCTGGCCCGGCGCGCGCTCGAGGTCGCGGCGGCCGGCGGGCACAACCTCCTGCTCGTCGGCCCTCCGGGGAGCGGCAAAACGATGATGGCGCGACGGCTGCCGGGAATCCTGCCCGCACTGACGTTCGGCGAGTCGCTCGAGTCCACCGCCGTTCACTCTGTCGCCGGTCTGCTGGGGGCCGGCCGCGGCCTGCTGTCGTCGCGCCCGTTCCGGGCGCCGCATCATACGATCTCCGACGCGGCCCTGGTGGGAGGCGGTGCCTGGCCTCGCCCCGGCGAGCTCAGCCTCGCGCACAACGGAGTGCTGTTCCTCGACGAGCTGCCCGAGTTCGAGCGGCGGACGCTCGACTGCCTCCGCCAGCCCATGGACGAGGGTGTCGTGCGGATTGCCCGGGCGGCGCGGCGTGAGGAGTTTCCTGCCCGCGTCACGCTCGTGGCGGCAATGAATCCCTGCCCCTGCGGATACTACGGCAGTCGGGTGCGTCCGTGCCGGTGCACGCCCCTGCAGCGACAGCGCTACGCCGGGCGCGTGTCGGGTCCGCTGCTCGACCGCATTGACCTCGTGGTCGAGGTGCCGTGGGTGCCGCCCGAGACGCTGTCGGGTGACCGGGCCGAAGAGGGGTCCTCCGCCATCCGCGCGCGGGTGATGGCGGCGAGGGACCGACAGGCGGAACGGTCGGCGGAGGCCGGGGTTGCGGTCAACGCCCGACTCGCCGGTCGCCCGCTTCGACGGCTGACCGCACTGGACGCGGACTCGCGCCGGGTGCTCGAGGCGGCGATGCGGAGGCTCGCGCTGAGCGCGCGCGCGTACGACCGCCTGCTCAGGCTGGCGAGGACGATCGCCGATCTGGCCGGATCGGGTGCCGTCACCGGCGCACAGGTGGCCGAGGCCCTGCAGTACCGGCCGACCTGGTAGCCGGGGGGTATCGTTTCGTGTTATGTTCTCCCTGTATCAGTTTCGGCTTTCTCTCCGGGACCGGACGTGCTAACGTTCGATAACTCGGCGCTCCCGTGCGCCTTGCCGCCGGAGCATGTGCCGGTTCCGTCTGTTCGTTTCGCGGGGCCTCCCGGAGGATGCGCTTCCGGATCGGCTTAGGTGGTGCGATCGCGACACGGGCGACCTGCGCATCGAAGGACTAAGGATGCCGGTGGTGACGACCGACACCATGAACGAAGCCTGACAGCCGATGGCCAGTTTCCTGTCGCGCCGCTACACGCTGGTCTTCATCGATCGAGCCACGGGCATCGCGCACCGCGTGTCGCTGCGCGTAGGCTGGGCCCTGGCCACGGTCGCGCTGCTCTTCGCGGTCCCCGTTCTGGTGGGCCTGGGAATCCGCTGGAGTGCCCTCGCGGAAATAGCCGCGCTGCGCGGGACGGCCACGTCGCTCGAACTCGAGAACGCGAGCTACCGTGAGGCGACCGGTGAACTCACGACGCAGATTACGTCGCTGCAGTCCGTGATTGAGGAACTGGGCGAGCGGGCTCAACTCGACCCCGAGACGCTGCGCTCGATGCAACAGTTGCCCGCCGTGGTCCGGACCAAGGCCATGGGCGGCGGCGCGCCGGCGCAGCCCCCGTCGTTCCTCGCCGCGGCGCTGGCGTCTCCCGAAGACACGTTCAGTCTGTTGCGTGAAGTGCTGGGCCGCCTGGAAGGCCGGCTGCGCATCGTCCGAACGGACGTCGAACGACGCGAGGCGCTGGCAGCGGCGACCCCGTCCATCTGGCCGACGGTCGGGTGGATCTCGTCGGGCGTCGGTTCGCGGCCGGATCCGTTCACGGGCGATCCGAGCACCCATCACGGCATGGACATCTCCGCCGACAGCGGCCGCCCGGTGTACGCCACGGCGAGCGGCACCGTCGAAAGTGCGGGGTGGAGCGGGAACTACGGCAACCTGGTGGTTATCGATCACGGGTACGGTCTGCAGTCGCGGTACGGCCACCTGTCGAAGTTCAGCGTGCGCCCGGGCCAGCAGGTGAACCGCGGCGATCAGATCGGCAACGTCGGGATGACCGGCCGGGCGACCGGCCCGCACCTCCACTACGAAGTCCTCGCGGACGGCAAGAACATCAATCCTCTTCGCCTGCTCGGACCGCGCGACTGACGCGCGAGTTCGGGTTCACGGTCGCGGCGCCGCCTCGCTTCCTTGACGCCTGGCGCGAGCTCCCCCTAGAATCGGCTGATACCCCCGGTGTCTCCGACCTCCCATGGCGACTAGCATCCTCACCCGCTTCTTCGAACGTCGGCACCAGCGCAGGACGCTGGAGCGATTCAAGGCACGTGTCCCGGAGATCAACGCACGTGAATCCTCGCTGCTGACGCTGAGCGACCAGGAGTTGCGGGCCAAGACGGCCGAGTTCAGGGCGCAGATCGATCAGGGGGCTTCCCTCGACGATGTTCTGGTAGACGCGTTCGCCGTCGTCCGGGAGGCCGGGCGGCGGACGTTGAACATGCGGCACTTTGACGTCCAGCTGATCGGCGGCATGGTGCTCCACCAGGGCAAGATCGCCGAAATGAAGACCGGCGAAGGCAAGACGCTGGTGGCCACGCTTCCCGCGTATCTGAACGCGCTGGCCGGCAAGGGCGTGCACGTCGTGACCGTCAACGACTACCTGGCGCGGCGCGACTCGGAGTGGATGGGCCGCATCTACCGCTTCCTGGGCATGAGCGTCGGCGTCATCCAGCACGAACTGAACGATCAGGAGCGGCAGCGGGCGTACGCCTGCGACATCACGTACGGCACGAACAACGAGTTCGGGTTCGACTACCTGCGCGACAACATGAAGTTCGACCTCGCGCACTACGTGCAGCGGGGACACCACTTCGCGATCGTCGACGAAGTCGACTCGATCCTGATCGACGAGGCCCGGACGCCGCTCATCATTTCCGGTCCTGCCGAGGCCTCGACAGATCTGTACTACGAAGTCGACCGGATCATCCCGAAGCTGACGCCCGGTGCGGTCACGCGCGGCGACACGAAGGCCGAGGACCGGGAACGCCTTGAGGCGACCGGCGACTACCTGGTCGACGAGAAGCACAAGACCGCGACGCTCACCGAGAGCGGCATGGCCAAGGCCGAGAAGCTCCTGGCGCACCGCATGAACCCCGGGGGGCTGTACGACCCGGCCAACATGCCCCTGCTCCACCACGTGAACCAGGCGCTTCGCGCGCACACGCTGTTCAGGCGCGACGTCGATTACATGGTGAAGGACGGCGAAGTCGTCATCGTGGACGAATTCACCGGACGGCTGATGCCCGGACGTCGGTGGAGTGACGGACTGCACCAGGCCGTCGAGGCGAAGGAGAAGGTGCGAATCGAGCGGGAGAACCAGACGCTCGCGACGGTCACCTTCCAGAACTACTTCCGCAAGTACGCGAAGCTCGCCGGCATGACGGGCACGGCCGAGACGGAGGCCGAGGAATTCGGGAAGATTTACTCGCTGGACGTCGTGGTCGTCCCGACCAACCGCGTGCTGCGCCGCGACGAGCTGCCGGACGTGATCTACCGGACGGCGGCCGAGAAGTACGACGCGATCATCGCTGACATCGTGGAGCAGCAGGAGCAGGGTCGGCCGGTGCTCGTCGGCACGATCTCCATCGAGAAGTCCGAGAAGCTGTCCGGGATGCTCCGCCGACGCGGCATCAAGCACGTCGTCCTGAACGCCAAGTACCACGCGCAGGAAGCGGAGATCGTCGCGCAGGCGGGTCGCCTCGGCGCCGTTACCATCGCCACCAACATGGCCGGGCGCGGCACGGACATCCTGCTGGGCGGCAACGCCGAGTTCATGGCGCGGCAGCGCTGCCTTGCCGACGGTCTCGCCGAGGCGCTGCCCAAGGGCGAAGAGAAGTTCGTCGACGACGAGGAGTTCGTCTACTTCCATCATCTCGACAGCTTCTACCGGGTTGCCCGCCCGGACTGGGAACGCATTCACGGGCAGTTCCAGGCGATCACGACGGGCGAGCACGAACAGGTGGTCGGGCTCGGCGGCCTGCACATCCTCGGGACCGAGCGTCACGAGGCGCGCCGCATCGACAACCAGCTCCGCGGCCGCGCCGGCCGGCAGGGCGACCCGGGGTCCTCGCGCTTCTTCCTGTCCCTTGAGGACGACCTGATGCGGATCTTCGGGTCCGACCGCATCTCGGGTCTCATGCAGCGCCTCGGCATGGAGGAGGGCGTTCCCATCGAGCACGGGATGGTGACGCGGGCCATCGAACGCGCGCAGCGGCAGGTGGAAGCGCAGAACTTCTCCATCCGCAAGCACCTGCTGCAGTACGACGACGTGATGAACAAGCAGCGCGAGAACATCTACGCGCTGCGCCGCGAACTGCTCGAGGGGCGCGTCCGCGTCGACGAGGAACAGGTCACCGACACGCGCGGGTACTTGATGTCGCTTGGCGAGGGATTGCTCGACGACCTCATCGACACCTATTGCCCGGAAGACGAGCAGCCCGACGAATGGGACCTCGAGGGCCTCAAGCGGGAATCGGGGAGGCTCTTCGGACTCGAACCGTCGGAGCTCGGGGCCCTGCAGCTCGGTGGCAGGACCGCAGGCGAGATGCGGGACGAGATCTGGGGGCGCGTGTCCGGCAAGTACGCCGAGAAGGAGGCCCTGATCGGCGCCGACGTCCTGCGGCGCGTCGAGCGCGACGTGATGCTCCAGGTCGTCGACGCACAGTGGAAGGACCACCTCTACAGCCTCGACCACCTGAAGGAAGGCATCGGGCTGCGCGGCTACGGACAGCGCGACCCGCTGGTCGAGTACAAGAAGGAGAGCTTCTCACTCTTCCAGGACATGAAGGCCCGCATCGACGAAGAAACGGTGCGGTACCTCTTCTGGCTGAGGCCGGTGGCGAACGACGAGTCGCCCGTCCGCCGGGCTCCGGTGCGTCGCACCGCGCCCGTCTCGCTCAGCGGGCCGAGCCAGACCGGGTTCTTCGGCTCCGGCCAGGACGCGGCCGCCAGCGCGGGGCCGCCGCGGCCGGCCCGGACGGGCGGCGATGACGCCCCAGTCAAGACGGTCCGGCGGGAGGAACCCAAGGTGGGCCGCAACGATCCCTGCCCGTGCGGGAGCGGCAAGAAGTACAAGAAGTGCCACGGAGCCGGAGGCTGACGGGATGGATCTGAATGCGCTGACACCGGGTCGTCTGGTGGCCGGGGACGAGCCCCGGCTGGCCCTCACGTTCGACGACGTGCTGCTGCTGCCCTGGCACTCCCAGGTCGTACCGAACCAGGTCGACATCGCGACGCGCTTCACGCGGAACATCCGCCTCAGCGTGCCGATCGCCAGCGCGGCCATGGACACCGTCACCGAGTCCCGGCTTGCGATCGCCATGGCACAGCACGGCGGGATCGGCATCATCCACAAGAACCTCTCCATCGAGGAGCAGGCGTCCGAGGTCGACCGGGTGAAGCGGTCCGAGAGCGGCATGATCGTGAACCCGATCACCCTCTCGCCCGACCATCGCATTCACGAAGCCCTGGCGCTGATGAACCGCTACCGGATTTCGGGCGTCCCCATCACCGAGGACGGGAGCAAGGAAGGCCGGCTCGTCGGTATCCTCACGAACCGCGACCTCCGGTTCGAAGTGAGCGTCGATCGGCCGATCGCCGACGTGATGACGCGCGAGAACCTCATCACCGTACCCGTCGGGACGACTCTCGACGAGGCGCGCGAAATCCTGCACCGGCACAAGGTCGAGAAACTGCTCGTCGTCGACCAGCACTTCATGCTGAAGGGCCTGATCACCGTCAAGGACATCCAGAAGGTGATCAAGTACCCCAACGCGAGCAAGGACTCGCTGGGGCGCCTGCGCGTCGGGGCGGCCGTCGGCGTCGGCAAGGAGACCCTGGAGCGCGCCGAAGCCCTCGTCGCCGCCCACGTCGACGTGCTCGTCGTCGACACGGCTCACGGGCACTCCCAGCGCGTGATGGACACCGTGAAGGAGCTTCGCGGCCGGTACCCGGACGTGGACCTCGTCGCCGGCAACGTGGCCACCGGGCAGGCCACGGCGGACCTGATCGCCCTCGGGGTGGACGCCGTCAAAGTGGGCATCGGCGCCGGATCCATCTGCACGACCCGCGTCGTGGCCGGGATCGGCGTGCCCATGATCAGCGCCATCATCGACTGCGCCCGCGCGGCTCGGCCGGCCGATGTCCCCATCATCGCCGACGGTGGAATTCGGTTCTCGGGCGACATCACCAAGGCCATCGCCGTGGGCGCGGCGTCCGTCATGGTCGGCAGCCTGTTCGCGGGCACGGACGAGAGCCCCGGCGAGGTCGTCCTCTACCAGGGGCGCAGCTTCAAGGAGTACCGGGGCATGGGGTCGATCGGCGCCATGCGGCAGGGCGCCCGGGACCGGTACTTCCAGGACGACTTCGACCTGGACGGGCCGACCAGCGGGTCGGAGAAGCTCGTGCCGGAAGGCATCGAGGGGCGGGTCCCCTACCGCGGCACGGTGGCGGGGATGATTCACCAGCTCGGCGGCGGTCTAAGGGCCGGCATGGGCTACGTGGGATGCCCGACGATCGCCGCGCTGCAGCAGGACGCGCGGATCATCCGCGTCACGCCGGCCGGCGTCCGTGAAGGCCACGTCCACGACGTCGTCATCACGAAGGAAGCGCCGAACTACCGGTCCGAATAGGCCCGTCGCCCGCCTGACGCCGTCCGTCGACTCGGAACGGCGGCAACGTGGCGTGCGCGCTCTGGGCCAGCCGGTGCGCCGACGGAGGGCGGTGGGGCCCGAACCGCCGCGCCCCGCCGAACGGGCCAGCCGGCCGCTCAGCCGCCAGACCGGGGGTCGTCGATTGTGACCCGGCGACTGTTGCCGCCCAGATCCTCCAATCTGACGGTAGTCGCCCCGCGCGGCCGGGCGTCGAGTTTCTCGGCCCACTCGATCGCCACGACGCCCTGATCCCGCAGTTCGTCCAGTCCGAGGTCGTCCGCCTCGGGTCCCGAGATGCGGTACAGGTCCACGTGGAAGAGAGGAATCCGGCCCCGGTATTCCTGGACCAGAGTAAACGTCGGACTGCTCACCTCGTCGGCTGGCGCCCCAAGCCCGACAGCCAGCCCCCGGACGAACGCCGTCTTCCCTGCGCCGAGTTCGCCCGTCAGGAGCACGACGTCGCCTGAGGCCAGCGTGGCGCCGAGGGCGCGCCCGGCCTCCTCCGTCTCACCTTCGGCATGGGTCAGCAGTGTGCGGGTCACGGTCGGCCGGAATCGACGCGACGTTCGGCGGCAAGCTCTTCGACGGCCTCACCGAGTTCGGCCAGGATGTCGCCCGCGGTCATGGCGATCTCCCCGATGTCGGCGGCGGCGAGATCGCCGGCGGCGCCATGCAGGTACACGGCGAGCTGGCATGCGTGTTCGGCGTTGTCGGTCTGCATCAGCCAGGCTGCCAGCATGCCCGTCAGGACGTCACCGCTGCCACCCGTGGCCATGCCGGGGTTCCCGGTCGGATTGATGAACACGCGGCCCGTCGGCGTGGCGATGAGCGTCCTGTGGCCTTTCAGGACGACGAACACGCCGTGTGTACAGGCAAACTGCTGGGCCACCTGGAGGCGGCGTTCCTGCACCGCGCTCGCCGACGTGCCGAGCAGCCTCGCCATCTCCCCGGGATGGGGCGTGACGACGGTGACCCGGCCGTTGCGGGCGGCGAGCACGCCGGGGTCCGCGGCCAGAACATTGAGCGCATCGGCGTCGAGCACCAGGGGAGCCAGCACGCGTTCGACCAGGCCGGCGACGAGTTGGCGCTGTTCGGCTCCCGTTCCGATGCCTGGTCCGACCGCGACGGCCCCCTGCGGCAGTGACAGGATTCGATCGAGCGCGGTCGCACCCATCTGCCCCGGGTTCCCTTCCGCGAGCGGCTCCGTCATGTACTCGGCACCGAGGCTGGCGACCACGGGCACACACCCAGCGGCAGTGGCGACTGTCACCAGCCCCGCACCCGAGCGGAGCGCGCCCATCGCCGCCAGATGCGCGGCGCCGGTCTTCCCCACCGAGCCGGCCACGATGAGCGCGTGGCCGAACGTGCCCTTGTGCGCGTGTGGCGGTCGGGTCGGCAGCAGGGGACGCAGTTCCTCGCGCGTGAGGCGGCTGACGTACGGGCCGTCCACCTCCTCGATGATGCCGGGAGGAATGCCGATGTCCGCGATCACCAGATTCCCGACCAGACGATCGCCCGGCGGCATGACGAGGGGCAGCTTCGGCGCCGCCAGGGTCACGGTCAGCGTCGCCGGCACGGCAGGGCCGATGGGCGCCGCGTCGTCCGCCGACAGGCCGCTGGGCAGATCCACGGCCACGATCGGAACGTTGACCTCGGCCAGATCGGCGACGATGGTCTCGGCGAGGCCCGACAGCGGACCTGAGAGACCCGTGCCGAACAGCGCATCCACGATGAGATCCCGGCCGAGCACGTCGCCGGCGTGCAACTCCCAGGCCTGTTCCGATGATGCTTCCACGATTGGGATGCCGAGGCGCCGGACGATATCCAGGTTGATCTTCGCGTCGCCCCGGATCGAGTCAGGCGACCCGGCAATGCAGACGAGCACGTCGACGCCGCGCGCCGCGAGCGTGCGGGCGACGACGAACCCGTCGCCGCCGTTGTTGCCGCGGCCGCAGAGTACCGACACGCGCCAATCAGCCAGCGCGTCGAACGCGGATTCCATCGCGTCGACCACCTGCCGCCCGGCGTTCTCCATCAGGACGATGGAAGGCACACCGAGGTCGTCGATCGTGCGACGATCCGCTTCGCGCATCTGAGCCGTGTTCAGCACCCGCACGCGACGTGTCCTCCAGCTTGCGCGAACTCTATCATAAGGGGTACGGTATTGCGTTGCGCCCGCCCGATCGGTGGGCCGACGAGAAGCGAGGGCCAGCCATGACCGCGATTGCCCGCGTCAACGGCCGCATCTGCAGCGAGCGTGACGCGACGATTTCCGTGTTCGATCACGGATTCCTGTTCGGAGAAGGTGTCTATGAGGTGGTTCGGACGTATCGACACGTGCCGTTCCTGCTCGATCGGCACCTCGTGCGTCTCAGAAACTCCGCGAAGATGATCGCACTCGACATTCCGGCGACGGATGCGAGCCTCAAGGCCGACGTGTCCGAGACCATCCAGGCGTTTCTGGACGGCCCGGGGCGTGGCACGCCCGGGCGGGACATGTACGTCCGTATCCTGGTCACGCGGGGCGTGGGCGACGGCACCTACAACCCGGCGAGTTCGCCGGCCCCGACCATGGCCATCCTCGTCAAGCCGCTGAACCCTCCCCCGCCTGCGGCCTACGAGGACGGAGTCAGCGTCACGATGGCGTCCATCATCCGGAATCATCCCGGATCGGTGAGTCCCCTGATCAAGTCGAACAACCTGTTGAACAACGCCCTCGCGATGCAGGAGGCGATCCGCCGCCACGCGTTCGAGGCGATCCTGCACAACTACCGCGGCGAACTCGCCGAGTGTTCCCAGTCGAATCTCTTCGTCGTCCACGGCGGGAAGGCCGTGACGCCGCGCCTCGACGCGGGCTTGCTGCCGGGCATCACTCGCGCCTTCCTGTTCGACGTGGCCGAGGAGGCACGCGTGCCGGTGGAGAGCGCCGTGCTGCGAGATGAGGATTTGTTCTCGGCGGACGAGGCGTTTCTCACCAGCACGACCCGTGAAGTGGTGCCCATTGTCCGGGTCGACACCCGCGTGATCGCGGACGGCCGCCCCGGGCCCGTCACGCGACGGCTGCTCGAGGTCTACCGCCGGAAGGCCGAGCAGATCGCACGCGAGGCCGAGGGACAGGTCCAGCCGGTGTAGGTCCCGCCAGGGCCTCGTCTAGCCCTGATTCCTGGCGGGTTCGGCGTACTCCTCGGTGGGCGGACAGGCGCACACGAGGTGCCGATCGCCGTACGGGTTGTCGATACGCCCGACCGACGGCCAGAACTTGCGTTCACGCACGAATGGCAGCGGAAACACCGCCCGCTCCCGGGAATAGGGGTGGGTCCAGGTGTCGGCGGCGGCCGCGCCCATCGTGTGAGGCGCGTTCTTCAGCAGATTGTCCTTGGGATCCGCCCGGCCGTCGATCACGTCCTGGATCTCCGCACGGATGGCAATCATGGCGTCGCAGAACCGGTCCAGCTCTTCCC
This sequence comes from uncultured Vicinamibacterales bacterium, assembly GCA_964481395.1. Lineage (GTDB taxonomy): Bacteria > Acidobacteriota > Vicinamibacteria > Vicinamibacterales > JAKQTR01 > JBFMFH01. The sequence goes on along the minus strand of CAYZYG010000033.1, from coordinate 28,642 downwards.
GAGGTTCGCTCTCGGTCGGTTCGACCATGAGCGTGCCGGCCACCGGGAACGACACGGTCGGAGCGTGGAAGCCGTAGTCCATGAGGCGCTTGGCGATGTCCTGTTCCTCGATGCCGTGCGCCTTGAAGGCGCGCATGTCGAAGATCATCTCGTGCGCCACGCGGCCGTTCGGATTGCAGTACAGCACCGGGTAGTGTCCCTGGAGTCGGGCCTTGACGTAGTTGGCGTTGAGAATGGCGTAGCGCGTCGATTCGGTCAGGCCTTCGGCCCCGAGCATGCGAATGTAGCCGTACGAGATCAGCAGGATGCTCGCACTGCCCCACGGCGCACCGGCGATGGCCGAAATAGCGCGCTCGCCGCCGACCTTCACGTGCACGTGCCCGGGCAGGAACGGGGCCAGATGGGCAGCCACCGCGATCGGTCCCATTCCGGGCCCTCCCCCGCCGTGCGGGATCGCGAACGTCTTGTGCAGATTCAGGTGGCAGACGTCGGCCCCGATGGCCGCTGGACTCGTCAAGCCGACCTGCGCGTTCATGTTCGCGCCGTCCATGTACACCTGGCCGCCATGCTCGTGAACGATGGCACAGATGTCGCGAACCGCGTCCTCGAATACGCCGTGCGTCGAGGGATAGGTGATCATGAGGGCGGCCAGCGCCGCCCCGTGTTCCGCGGCCTTGGCCCGGAGGTCCTCGACGTCGATGTTGCCGCGCGCATCGCAGGCCACGACCACGACCTTCATGCCTGCCATGACCGCGCTCGCGGGATTCGTGCCGTGCGCCGACGATGGGATGAGCACCACGTTGCGCGCATGGTCGCCGCGGTCCCGGTGGTACGCCCGGATGACCATCAGGCCGGCGAACTCGCCCTGGGCCCCCGAGTTCGGTTGCAGGCTCACGGCCGGGAACCCCGTGATCGCACACAGCGCCTGTTCCAGGCCGGCGATGACTTCCGCGTAGCCCCCGGCCTGATCGGCTGGCGCGAAGGGATGCAACGACGCGAAGGCCGGCCAGCTGACCGCCTCCATGACGGCAGCGGAGTTGAGCTTCATCGTGCACGATCCCAGCGGGATCATGGAGGTGTCAAGGCCGATGTCCTTCCGTTCCAGGTGTTTCAGATAGCGCATCATGGCCGTTTCGGACCGATGCGCGTGGAACACCGGGTGGCCGAGGAACGGCGTGGTCCGCCGCAGCGCCTCGGGCCATTCCGCCCCACGGCCTTCGCCCAGCTCCGGAAGCGGCGATGCCGGGCGGCCGAGGGCCGTCGCGAACGCGGCCTGGATCCCGTCCAGGTCCTCATGGCCGACGGTCTCGTCGATCGCGATCTGGATCTCGTTCGGCCGATCCGGAGGATAGTAGAAGTTGTAGCCGTGAGCCAGCGCCTGCGTGCGCACCGCGTCGCGCATGCCCGCAGGAACCGACAGACGGAGCGTGTCGAAGTAGGCGCTGTTCAGCTGCGTCGCGCCCAGGGCGGAGAGCGCGATGTCGAGGCGGCGGGCCCCGGCGTGAATGCGCGACGCGATGTCGATGAGACCTTCGGGACCATGGTACACGGCGTACATCGCGGCCATGGTCGCCAGCAAGGCCTGCGCCGTGCAGATGTTCGACGTCGCCTTCTCGCGCCGGATGTGCTGCTCTCTGGTCTGCAGCGCCATCCGGTACGCACGGTTCCCGTGCGCGTCGATAGAGACGCCGATGATCCGTCCCGGCGCCTGGCGCACGTGCGCCTCGCGAGTCGCGAAGAAGGCGGCGTGCGGCCCGCCGTATCCCATCGGCACGCCGAAGCGCTGGGCGCTGCCAACCACGATGTCGGCGCCGATCTCACCCGGAGGCGTGGCCAGCGTCAGGGAGAGCAGGTCCGTCGCAACCGCCACGAGCACGCCCGCCTCGTGCGCCCGCTCGATGAGGGGGCGCAGGTCGGCCATGGCCCCCGTCACATCCGGCGTCTGGAGCAAGACGCCGAAGATGCGGCCGTCGAAGACCATCGCGTCCGGATCGGCAGTCTCCAGTTGGATCCCCAGCGGCTCTGCACGGCCGCGAAGGACGTCCAGCGTGTGCGGAAAGACCCTGGAGGACACGAGGAACACCGACCGGGACCCGCCGGCGACGCGCCGGAGCATGGTCATGGCCTCGGCCGCCGCCGTCGGCTCGTCGAGCAGGGAGGCGTTCGCAACCGGCATGCCGGTGAGGTCCTCGACCAGCGTCTGGAACGTGAGCAGGGCTTCGAGCCGCCCCTGGGCGATCTCGGCCTGGTACGGCGTATAGGACGTGTACCAGCTCGGGTTCTCGAAGACGTTCCGCAGGATGACTGAGGGCGTCAGACAGCCGGCGTACCCGAGGCCGATGAGCGACCGGAACGGCAGGTTGCGCGCGGCCGCCGCGCGGAGGCTGGCCAGGAACTGGTGTTCGCTCTCCGGGGCGGGCAGCGGGAGGGGACCGGGGAGGCGAATCGCCGCGGGAATCGCCTCGGCCATCAGCGCGTCGAGCGACGTCGCACCGACAGTGGCCAGCATGTCGTCGGCCTCGCCGGGCCGCGGGCCGATATGGCGGGTCTGGAACGAACCGAAGGAATGGCGTGACATCGAGGACCTCAGGCGCCCGAGGCGGGCAGCGTGCCGGACGCACGCCGGCCCGGAATCGCGAGAGGTCCCGGCCGGCGGCTCGCAGGCTGGACTACTTCACGTGTTCCGTGTACTGCTCCGGAGTCATCAGGGCGCCGGCTTCAGCGGGGTCGGTCAGGCGCAACTCCACCATCCAGCTGGCGTGGGGATCGCTGTTGATCTTTTCCGGGTGCTCCGCCAGTTCGGCGTTGACAGCGACGACCTCCCCCGAGACCGGGCTGTAGAGTTCGGAGACCGCCTTGACCGACTCGACCGTGCCGAAACTCTCGCCGGTCTTGAGCGTCCGCCCCACCTGCGGCAGCTCCAGATAGACGACGTCCCCCAACTGCTGCTGGGCGTAGTCGGTGATGCCGACCCGGCCCGTGGCGCCGGAGATCCTGATCCACTCGTGATCCTTGGTGTACTTGCAGTCCGCAGGGTACATACTCAACCTCTTGGTCGCTTGTAGAACGGCAGCGGCACCACGGCCGCTGCGGCCTTCCGGCCGCGAATCTCGATCTCGATCGGCGTGTCGGCGGCGCCGAACTCGACGGGCAGGTACGCCATCCCGATGGCTTTCTTCAGAAACGGCGTCTGCGTCCCGCTCGTGACGTGTCCGACCTGCGCTCCACCGGCGAAGACCGGGTATCCGTGCCGGGCGATGGCCCGCTCGCGCATTTCGAAACCGACGATTCGACGCGTGACGCCCGCCTGCTTCTGCCGCTCGAGAACGGTCCGTCCGATGAAGTCGCCCTTGTTCCAGCCGACGATCCATTCCAGATCCGCTTCGAGGACGGTGGTCGTGGCGTCGATGTCGTTGCCGTAAAGACGCATGGCGGCCTCGAGGCGCAGGGTATCGCGCGCCCCCAGACCTGCCGGAATCACGCCGTCTTCGCGCCCCTCCTCGAGAATCGCGTCCCAGACGGCTCCTGCCTGGGCGGGCGGCAAAAACACCTCGACGCCGTCCTCGCCGGTATAGCCGGTCCGGGAGATAGTGGCGCGCACGCCAGCCACCTCGCCGTGTCCGAACCAGTAGTACTTCATGGCCCCGAGGTCGACGCTCGTGAGGCGCTGCATGACCCGGCGGGCCAGCGGCCCCTGCAGCGCCAGAAGGGCGTAGCGCGCGCTCGTGTCCAGGGCCGACGCGTCGAAGCCTTTCACGTGCTCGGCGATCCAGGCGACGTCCTTGTCCGCGTTGGCGGCGTTGACCACGAGCAGAAAATGGGAGTCCGCGAAGCGGTACACCAGCAGATCATCGACGAACGTGCCCTCAGGCGTCATCAGCCCCGAGTAGTGGGCCTGGCCAATCTTCAGACGGGAGGCGTCGTTGCTCGTGATCCACTGGACGGCGTCGAGCGCCTGCGGGCCCGCGATTTCGACCTGGCCCATGTGCGTGACGTCAAACAGTCCCGCGCGTGTGCGGACGGCGAGATGCTCATCAGAGAGGCCCGAGTACTCGACGGGCATGTCCCAGCCGGCGAACGGGACCATGCGAGCCCCGAGCGCCCGGTGCCGCGCCGCCAGCGGCGTGGATTTCAGTGCGTCTGGAATTGGCTGTGTCATGTGGATTACGGGAGAAGGGGCGAAGAACTGCGACAACCGTACTATGGGGATGCCGACCCGGTCAAGCCAGCGAGCGGGTCGGCGCGGGTCGGCACCCCCTCTGTTCAGCCACCCTTTCCCGGGGCTGGGCGGCTACGGGGAACCCGGGCGGTCCCCTCCTCGCCTGCCGCGCGGCCGCCTGCCGTGGCGCAGCGCCACGGCGCCGATGGCGACAGCCGCGAGGACGGCGGCGGGAACGGCCGGGCCCCGCCACGCTGCGGGCACTGCCACCACGACGCATGCCGCGACAGGACCCGCGGCGAGCAGGGCCAGGCCAACGGTTCCGGCAAGGCGAGACCAGGGGCCGTTCATGGAACCTCGATCTTGATGGGAATCGCCGAGCAGCCGATCATCGTGAACCAGGCGGACTCGACCCGGATGACCCACAGAAAGGCACAGACTTCGCGTGCCGGATTCCACCAGTCGAAGGAGTAGACGCAGGCTTCGTAGTCGTTCCAGGCTTCGATCACCTCGGCTTCCCACACTTCGTAGCACGACGGTTTCTGATCGCCCGTGTCGGAGAGCAGCGAGAGAGCCCTGGTCTCCAGCGTGCCGGGCGACGGACGTGCCCGCCGCCGTACGGCATCAACGTCTCCTTGGAGCCATCCCAGCATCGCGTCGACGTTGCCGAGCGCCATCCCTTCGGGCCGCAGCCGGGTGGACTCGCCGAGGGCCGCGTAGAGCTGCCGGAAGCGGCGCACGGCCACCGAACCGGCGAGGACGACCTGGAACCGCTGGATCACGAGGTCGTCAGGCGCGGCCGTATCGAATTCGGCCTTGCGGTCGCCCCTGGTCACCACCAGCCTGTCCCTGTTGACCACGAGTCTCACGGCATCATCGGGCGTCGTCAGGCGGAGATCGATCCTTCCGGCTGGGGTGACCAGTTTCGTGATGTCCAGGCCGGGCGCGGCAGCCTGAAGCGTGATGGCACCCTGCCCCCGCCGGCTGAGCGTCAGCACCGTCCCGGTGGCGGCGTCCACGTGCGGCACGTACGTGCGGTCGGCCGGACGGGCCGGGCCCGGCCCCGACCCCGCGTCCAGGGGCCAGGCCACGGCTCCCGACGGCGTCAACACCCACATGGCGAGTACTCCTGCGCAGAGAAGACGAACCATATCCACCTCCGGAGATACCGGCTCCGGTGCGCGACCCCGGGCTGCGTCCCGCGCCCCCCGGCTTCACCGTGCCAGTGCCCGGAAGCCCCCGGGCAGCGCGCCCAACGGGCGCGCGTGAACCAACCGGTTCCCGTCACCCCGAACTTCCCGCGCGCGGCGCAATCGTGTCGGCCCGTTCGTGGACGCTACAGCCGGTGCCCGGCGAGGCCCACACGTCGCCGGCGGCAGCCGATCCTGCCGCGCGCTCGGGGACGAGTTGATGTCGCAGGTGCACCATCAGCGTGTGATAGCTGATGTCGAGCACCTTGCAGGCTTCGCGCTTGTTGCCGTGGCAGCGCTCGAAGACGAGCCTCACGTAGCGGCTCGCCCAGTCCCTCAGTGACTCGCCACGCTGGGCCGACGGCTGCAGCGCGTCAACGTACCGGCCCCGGATCGCCGGCGGGAGATCGTCGAGCTGAAGACGCTCGGTCCGCGCAAGGGCGATGGAGGCTTCCATGAGGCGCTCGAGTTCGCGGACGTTACCTGGCCACTCGTAGGCCACCAGCGCGTCGACCACGGAGGGATCCACGTCCAGCGAGCGGATGGAGCGGTGGCGCGCGAGGAAGTAGCGGGCGAGTTCGATGACGTCTTCGCGCCGGTTCCGCAGAGGCGGCACCCGCAGTTCGATCCCGCTGAGCCTGTAGTAGAGGTCGGCCCTGAAGGCCCCGCGGTCGACCAGATCGCGGAGACGGGCGTTCGTCGCGACGAGCAGCCTGATGTCGATCTCCAGCGACTGCACGGCTCCGACGCGCTGCACGACACGTTCCTGGAGGACGCGCAGCAGTTTCGCCTGCGCCGAGGGCGAGAGGTCAGCGATCTCGTCGAGGAAGAGGGTCCCGCCGGACGCGTGTTCGAACTTTCCCTTGCGGCCGCGTACGCCGGTTGCCGTCCGGTCCTCGATCCCGAACAGCTCGGCTTCGAGCAGCGAGTCCACCAGGGCCGCGCAGTTCACGGCGACGAAGGGACCCCGCCGGCGGTGACTGAGCTCGTGCAGTTGACGGGCCACGAGTTCCTTGCCGGTTCCGCTCTCGCCTTCGATCAGGACGGTGAAGTCCGTGGGCGCAACCCGTTCGATCCGGTCACGGAGGGCGCACATCACGGGACTTCGCCCGATGAGCGGCGCAGCCGGATCCCGTACCAGCGAGGGATGCGAGACCCGCCCGTTACCCACCTGCCGCTCGACCTCGACGGCCAGCGCGCACACGGCCGCGACGCGGTCGAGGAACAGCCGCGCGGATCCATCGGCGGGCTGACGTCCTGCGCACTCCAGTTCAAGGACGAGCGGCTCCCCCGAGACCTGGCTTGGAATCGGGATCCGGAGCAGGTCGGCCCGGACACTCTGATGGGCGTCGGCGGCTGCCTGCGAGAGTCTCCGGATCCGCACCCGCCGGGCCGCCAGTTTGCGGGCGACCGTGTCTTCGATGGTCCGGCACAGCCGAAGCCCGTTGCCTGCCGCGTGAATGCGGGCCGCGACGGCGGACAGCAGTTCCTCGAATCCCGTGTCGGCGCCTTCAGCCACTCCACTGGTCATGACGTCGGCCTTTCCAATCCCCGTACCAGCCTCGGCGCAACGCGGAAGGGGCGCCCGGGAGCCACCGGCCCGCCTGCGGGGCCCGGGCACGCAGGGTAAAGTCCCGCGCGGTCAGGAGCGGAGTTCGGCGCGCGGGTATGGCCTACACGGGGCGGGTCGGTGAGCGGGGCCGGCACCGGCTCGAACGACAGTCCGAGTCGATAGCGTGGCCGAGCGCCCGCGACCAGGCGCCAGAGCCGGGCGTGGGCGACGCGGACACGCAGCGGGACCGGACCGCTGGAAAGGCCGAGCACCATTTCGATGGCCGCGCCGGGGCCCAGATGGCGGTCCGTCTCAATCAGCGCCCCGTCGGCCGTGATTTCCAAGACCTCGACCGGCGCGCCTGCCCTGAACCGCAGGCTCCCGACGACCGGGGACCGGAGACCGCGGCGCGCGGGTCGGCGCCGATCTGCCGGAGAGGTCACGGCGTCACCCAGAGGCCGCGAACGGTGTCGAAGCGGCTCATGCGAATCCTGCCCGTGGCGCCGAGGACGCGAACCGCCCAGGTTCGGTCGCCCCGGCCGGTGATGTACAAGGTGCCCGATGAGGCCTGGCCGTCCGGCGAGAACGACAGCAGGTCTGAGGGGCCGAGCCTGACCGGATCGTCCCCGACCAGGGCGGTCGAGTCGACCTGGGGCACACCCGCAGGCGCCCCCAGGTCGACGCCCGGAGCGATCGCGCCGAGCGCAATCCATCCGGTCACGAGCGGATCCGCTCCGCTGTCGATGTCCGCGGTCCGTACGCCGTTTCCGTTGCCATCGACGTACACGGACCATCCGTAGCCGTCCGAGTCCTGTTGGAAGCGCAGCGCCAGACTGCGGCCCCGCTGGACGGCGCTCATGCGCGTTGCCTGGAGAACCGATGCCAGATAGCGAGCCGCTCCGGCCGCGCGGACGTCATCACGACCTGCGCTGAGCGGTGCGATCGAGATGGCGGCCAAGGCGCCAGCCAAGCCGAGCACGACGACCAGTTCGGCGATTGAGGAGCCGGACGGCCGTCCGCCGGGCCGTGCGCACGCGCCAACAGGCGCGTCAGGCCCAGCGCGATTCACGGGCGCGACGGCGTCGGGCTGCCGACAGTGAGCTGGGACTTGATCTTCAGGAAGCTCTTCTCACCGATGCCCTGCACGTTCATGAGCTCCTCGACCTTCTTGAAGCCCCCCGACTTCTGCCGGTACTCGACGATCCGCTGGGCGGTCTTCGGGCCGATGCCGGGCAGCTTCTCGAGCTGCGCGGCGGTCGCGGTGTTGAGATTAATCGGCGGGGTGACCGCTGCCTTCGATTCGGCCGGCGGAGCCTGCGGGGCCTGGGCCTCTGAGGCGGTGCCGGCGGCTGCCCACAGCAGGGCAACGGCGGCGATGGACAGGACGAGTCGACGCATGATGCAACTCCTTTCCCCTGGCGGCCTTCGGCAGGCCGCGGTGCCGGGCTCGACCCCACGGCCCCTGGCCACCGCGGGGTCGGGTGCGGCGGGTTCGGACCGGGGCGGTCGAGCCGCACAGGGACAAGGCAAGGACAGCACCGAGAGTCGAGAGACGGCGCCGCGCTCGGAAGTCGCGGCAGCAGCGACGATTGGGCGGGGACGACCGCCGCCGAGGTCCAAAACGCCGTTGGGTGCGCGCGGGAATGGAAACTCCCGGCGGCGGACGGCCGGAGCACTACGGGATCGCAGAGCGGTGCGTGCCCCGGACGTTGGCGATCAGCGGCTCAAGCGCTCAAACAGGGAACCGGCCTGGCATAGGCTCGGGGCGGGTGGGCGCCGAAGCCAGGGCCGTCGAGGAGCGCGGACAGACGACTGCGCCGGGTGACGTGCGTCAGGCAGGCAGATGCCGCCTGTACCAGTCGAGCGTGACCGCGAGCCCGTGCTCGAAACTCACCGACGGGACATAGTCGAGCAACCGATGGGCCTTCCCGATGTCCGCCTGCGAATGGCGCACATCGCCGGTCCGGACGGGTCCGTAGATCGGTGTCGTCGCTGCGCCGGCCAGCGAGCCCAGCGTCCGGTACAGGTCGTTGAGGGACACACGGCCTCCCGTGGCCACATTGATGATCTGACCGGCCGCCCCGGGCATGCTCGCGGCGCGGAGCACGCCATCGACCACATTGGCGACATAGGTGAAGTCGCGTGTCTGCTCGCCGTCGCCGTGAATCGTCGGCGCCCGCCCCTCCACGAGAGCCTTGATGAATTGCGAGATAACGCCCGAGTACGGGGAAGTCGGATCCTGCCGCGGCCCGAAGACGTTGAAGTACCGGATCGACACGAACTCGAGACCGTAGAGTTGTTGGAAGAGCCGGCCGTATTGCTCGCCGACGACCTTGTGCAGCGCGTAGGGCGACAGAGGATTCGCCGGCATCTCCTCGTGTTTGGGCAGCGTGGGGGTGTCCCCGTACACGGACGAGGAACCCGCGAACACGACGCGCCGTACGCCGGCGTCTCGTGCCGCCACGAGGACGTTCAGTGTGCCGTCGACGTTGGCGCGATGACACGTGATCGGGTCAGCCACCGATCGGGGCACCGACGGGATGGCGGCCTGGTGCAGGACGACGTCAATCCCCTGAGTCACCCGATGGGCGACCTCCAGATCCGCGAGGTCGCCTTCGATGAACTCGACGCCACTCACGTGCGCGAGGTTGTCACGCCGGCCGGTGACCAGGCTGTCCACGACCCGTACCGGCTCGCTGCGCCTGACGAGCTCTTCGACGAGGTGCGACCCGATGAACCCCGCGCCGCCGGTGACGAGATACGACGCCATCCATTCCTCCAGTCCCGGCCCCACCGGGCGCGCCCCGTGGGGCGTTCAGGTCCGCCGCAGTCGGACGTAAGCCGAATCCCGTGTCCCTTCGCCTCCTCGACCGCTTTCGCGGCCGAGTCGCTCAGGGCGACGGCCATTCCTCTGGCCCGGCCATCACTGGACGGGTCGAGCGACCTACCCGGAAGCCTGGGGCGGGCCACCCTCATGGCGCTTCCCTATTTGGTCTTGCTCCGTGCGGGGTTTGGCCTGCCACCCGCGTTACCGCGGGCGCGGTGCGCTCTTACCGCACCTTTTCACCCTTACCTCTCGACTCACCCCTGCGGGGTTCGCTCGGGGCGAGCCCGCGGGCCTGCCTTGAGCGAGCCCCGGAGGGGCGAGTCGAAAGGCGGTATGTTTTCTGTGCCACTTTCCTTCAGGTTGCCCTGACCGGGGATTACCCGGCGCACTGCCCTGCGGAGTTCGGACTTTCCTCCCCCCGGGTCCACCGGCTGGTGCCGGCCTCGCCGGACGGCGGCCGTCTGTCCGACTGCGGCGGATTCCACGAACCCGCGTCAGGCATCCTGCTCCGCGCGGATGCCGTACTGTTCGAGCTTCTTGTACAAGTTGCTGCGGGGGGTCTCGATGGCCTCCGCCGTCTTCGAGATGTTCCACCCGTTCTCGCGGAGCTTGTCCACGAGAAACGCGCGCTCCGACGCCTCCTTGAACTCGCGCAGCGTGCCGACCTTTCCCACTCCAGTATTGGCGACGGCGGGGGGCGAATCAACCCCGAACCCGCCGGGCAGATCGCCCACGTCGATGACGTCCGACGGCGTCATGATGATCACGCGCTCCACCGTGTTGCCGAGTTCGCGGACGTTCCCCTTCCACCGGGCCCGCTGAAGAGCGGCCATGGCCTCGGGCGTGAAGCGCTTGGGCCGGAAGTTGTTCTCGCGGCAGAACTGATCGGCGAAGTGCTTGACGAGGAGGGGAATGTCCTCGGCCCGTTCCCGCAGCGGAGGCACGGTGATCGGGATCACGCTCAGGCGGAAGAACAGGTCCTCCCGGAACCGACCCTCTTCGATCTCGAGTTCGAGGTCCTTGTTGGTGGCGGCGATCACGCGCACGTCCACCTTCAGGGTTCTGGAGGAGCCGAGACGTTCGACCTCGCCTTCCTGGAGGACGCGCAGGACCTTGGCCTGCGTCTTCGGGCTCATGTCGCCCACTTCATCGAGGAAGATCGTGCCCCGGTCGGCCTGCTCGAACTTACCGATCTGCTTCTCCGTGGCACCCGTGAACGACCCCTTCTCGTGGCCGAACAGCTCGGATTCGATGAGATCCTCGGGAATCGCCGCGCAGTTCACCTGGACGAACCGCTCGCGGGCCCGCAGGCTGTTCTTGTGGATCATGCGCGCGACCAGTTCCTTGCCGACGCCACTCTCACCCCTGATGAGGACCGTCGCTGACGTCGGGGCGGCTCGCCGCACCGATTCGAGCACCTGCCGGACCACGGGGCTCGCGCCGACCATTTCGTGCCGCAGCTCCACCACGCGGAGCAGCGACTGGTTCTCGTCGCGCAGGCGGCTGAATCCCAGGCCGTTCCGGATGGTCAGCAGCACCCGGTCCGTGGCCAGAGGCTTCTCGATGAAGTCGAACGCCCCGAGTTTCGTGGCCTCGACGGCCGTGGACACCGTGCCGTGGCCGGAGATGATCACCACCGGCAACGCTTCGGCCAGCGCCTTGATGCGCTGGAGCACCTCGAGCCCGTCCATCCCGGGCATCTTGATGTCCAGGAACACGAGGTCCACCGACTCTCGAGACACCACCGCCAGGCCGTCCTCGCCCGACGCCGCGCCGATGAACTCGTAGCCTTCGTACTCCAGAATCATCCGGAGCGAGTCGCGGATGGCTGATTCGTCGTCGATGACCAGGATCCGTGGTTTCATGCCGGTTATGGGTCCCACGCGTTCACTTGGCGTCGATACGCAGGGTCCTCAGGACCCGTTGGCCTGAGCCGGGAACGAAGACATAGAGGGCAAGGGGATCTCCGGGCCTGACCGCCGCGGAGAGCCGTCGGTACTCGGCCAGGGACCCGACGGCCTGGCGGTTCACTTCGAGAAGGACCTCGCCGTGCTGCATGCCGGCGTCCTCCGCCGGACTCAGGGGATCGACGTCCGTGATCAGCACGCCGCTCAGGTCGCCGGGGAGATCGAACCGCGACGCCACCGACCGGGTCAGTTCCTGGACCGCAAGGCCGATGATGTCGTAGCGGCGGCGCCCATCGGCCGGGGCTGGGCCGCCGAGACCGTCTGCGTCGATGCGGTCGTCGCGCCCGTCCTCGCGGCCGGGACGCTCCGCCAGCTTCGCCACCAGGCGGAGATCGCGGTCGTCACGCAGGACGCGGAGCGTCACGGTGGTTCCGGGCGCCCGCTCGGCGATCGCCCGGATGAGGTGATTCGTGCCGGTGATCGCCTCGGCGTCGACGGCCACGACGAGATCGTAGCGCTTCAGCCCCGCGCGCTCGCCGGGCGCCGCTGGCGTGAGGTCCTGCACCAGAGCGCCGTCGGCCGCACCGAGCTTGAGCGACTGCCGGAGATCGGGGTCGAGATCGCGGAGGCTGACGCCGAGATACCCGCGGGAGACGCGGCCGGTCCGACGCAGCTGGTCCAGAATGTCACGCGCCTGGTTGATGGGGATGGCGAACCCGATGTTGTGCGCGCGTTCACTGACGGCGGCGCTGATGCCGACCACCTCGCCGCGCGCGTTGAGCAGCGGGCCGCCGCTGTTGCCGAGGTTGATGGCCGCGTCCGTCTGGATGTAGTCATCGAGGCTGGCGTCGAAGAGCTTGCGCCCGAGATAGCTGACGACGCCGACCGTCACCGTGTGCTCGTACGCCAGCGGGTTCCCGATCGCGCAGACCCACTCGCCCACCCGCAGGGCGTCCGAGTCCCCCAGTTCGGCGTAGTCCAGGTGGTCCGCGTGGTCGATCCTGAGGAGCGCGACGTCGGTGTCGGGGTCCGACCCCACCAGCCGCGCGCGCAGCGCCCGCCCGTCCGCCAGCTTGACGGTGAGCCGCTCGGCGCCCTCCACCACGTGGTGATTGGTCAACACTTCGCCATCGGGTGAGATGACGAATCCGCTGCCCGTGCCCCGATCGAAACGCTCCCGGACGTCGGGGCCGTCGGGCTGGCGTCTGTCGGCCTCGCCCGGGCGAGGTCCCTGACGGCGGCGTTCTGAGGCCGGGCGCCGGGAGCTGGCCTCGACGTTGACGACCGCGGGATTGACCCGCTCGGCCACCGTCGCGAAATCCACGGCCAGGGGTGAACCGGGGACGGGCCGGCCAGCCGAACGTGCGGGCGCCGGGGGTGCGGACGCGCGTCTGCCGGACGCGGTCGAGACGGTGACCGGCGAAACCGACCCCGCGAGAATCAATCCGACCATGAAGGCCACGGACACGGCGAGCGCGAGCGTCAGTGCGGTGAATCGGCGGGTCACGAACCAATTATACGCTGCAGGAACGCGGCCTCATCGAGGACGGGGACGCCCAGCTCCCGGGCCCTCTCCAGCTTGCTGCCGGGATCCGTTCCGGCGACCAGAAAGCTGGTGCGCCGGCTGACGCTGCTCGACACCCGCCCGCCCCGTGCCGTGATGGCCGCTGCCGCCTCGTCTCGGGACATCTTCGACAGGGTTCCGGTGAGCACGACCGTCAGACCCGCGAACGAAGGCTCGAGGGCGGCGGCCCTGGTTGCCGGCATGCGCACGCCGGCTTCCCGCATGCGGTTCACGAGGTCGACGTTGTGCGGCTCGTCGAAGTACGCGCGGACGGAGGCGGCCACGACGGGGCCGATGTCCGGTGCGCCTTCGATTCGGCCCGCATCCGCCTCCATCAGCGCCTCGACGGAACCGAGGTGGGTGGCCAGGGACTGCGCGCCGCGTTCGCCCACGTGGCGGATGCCGAGGGCGAAGATGACCCGCCACAGCTCGCGGTCCTTCGAGGCCTCTATCTCGGCCAGGAGGTTCGAGGCCGACTTCGGGCCCATGCGGTCGAGGCGTTCGACGTCCCCGGCCCGCAGGCGATACAGATCCGAGAAGTCACGGACGAGCCCGGAGGACGCCAGCTGCTCGACGAGCGACTCACCGAGGCCGTCGATGTTCATCGCCCGGCGGGACGCGAAGTGCAGCAGCCCGCGGCGGAGCCTGGCAGGACAGGAGGCATTCGGGCAGCGCCACACCACCTCGTCCTCGGGCCGTTGGAGTCTGCTGCCGCAGGCCGGGCAGGTGTCCGGCATCACCCACGCCAGGGTGCCGGGGGGGCGCCGGTCGAGCACCGGACCGACGACCTTGGGGATGACGTCCCCGCCCTTCTCGATGACGACCGTGTCGCCCGGCCGGATGTCACGCCGGGCCACTTCCTGCTCGTTGTGCAGCGTCGCCATCTGAATGGTCGACCCCGACAGCTTGACCGGCTCGAAAACCGCAAAGGGCGTGACCGCGCCGGTGCGGCCGACGTTGACGTCGATCCGGACCAGCCTCGTGACGGCCTGTTCGGGCGGGAACTTGTACGCCGTGGCCCACCGGGGGAACTTCGCGGTCGCGCCCAGGCGCTCGCGCCACCCGAGATCGTCGAGCTTGATGACGACCCCGTCGGTTTCGAACTCGAGATCGTGTCGGGCGTCCCGCCAGCGCCGGCAGTAGGCGACGACGGCGTCCAGGCTGTCACATCGTTCCCAGTGGGGATCCACCGGCAGGCCCCACGCCCGCATCTGCCGCAGCGCATCGGACTGAGTGGACACGGCCGACGGCGGTGGCAGGATCGCCTGGTAGACGAACGCCGCGAGTCCCCGTGCCGAGACGAGCGCCGGGTCGAGGTTGCGCATCGTGCCGGCGGCGACGTTGCGGGGGTTGGCGAACAGGGCTTCGTCCGCCTCCTCCCGCTGCCGATTGAGGCGCTCGAACGCGGCTCGCGGGAGGAAGACCTCGCCCCGTACCTCGATCCGGCCGGCGGGAGCGCCGGAGAGGCCCAGCGGAATGGCGCGGATCGCCTTCACATTGGACGTGACGTCTTCACCGCGGGTCCCGTCACCACGTGTCACCCCGCGAACGAGCACGCCGTCCTCGTAGGTGAGCGAGATGCTCAGACCGTCGATTTTCAGCTCGGCCGTGTACGCCGTGCCCGCGGGATCGATGCCGCCATCCTGCAGCAGACGTCGCACGCGAACGTCGAAGTCCCGAAGGTCCGCCTCGCTGTTGGCATTGTCGAGGCTGAGCATCGGGGTGGCGTGCTCGACCACGGCGAAGCCCTCGACCGGACGCCCGCCCACACGCTGCGTCGGCGAGTCCGGCGTGAGGAGATCCGGGTGCGCCGCCTCGAGGGCCCTGAGTTCGTTCATCAGGGCATCGAATTCCGCGTCGCTGATCTCCGGAGCGGCCAGGATGTAGTAGCGCTCTTCGTGGTGGCGGATCGCCTGGCGAAGCTCAGCGGCGCGTTCAGCTGGCGTCATGACGGGTTCGGGGCGCTCGCGGCCGGCCGCGCCCAGCGCATCACCGGTCGCGTGACAGCACGAACTCGGCCAGGGCGGCGAGCGCGTCGCGCTCGGGCCCCGGCGGGCAGGTCCGGAGATGGGCCGAGGCCTCCGCGACGAAGTGGGCCGCGCGGTTCCGGGCGTAGTCCACGGACTGGTGCCGGGCGAGGAGTCGGCTGATGTCGTTCCAGCGGTCCGGCGGCAGATCGCGCTCCTCGACGGTCGCCCGGACGAGTGCCCGCCCTTCGGACGAGGCCCGGGCCAGGTGGATGGCCGGCAGGGTCATCTTCCCTTCCCGGAGATCGCTGGCGACGGGCTTGCCCAGGACGGCGCTGGAACTCGTGAAATCCAGCAGGTCGTCCACCAACTGGAATGCCACGCCCAGATTGAAGCCGTACGCGCCGAGGGCCTCGATCCGGTCCGCGGGCGCGCCGGCCAGCATCCCGCCGATCTGCGCGCATCCGCGGAAGAGGTGAGCCGTCTTCCGGTTGATGATGTCGAAGTGCTCATCCTCGGTGAGCGTCGCGTCGCCGTTCTTCGTGAGCTGGAACAGCTCGCCCTCGATCATCTTGAGCGTCACGTCGCACAGCAGCCGGATAATCTCGAGTTCGTCGAAGGTGAGCGCCAGCGCCATCGACTTGATGTACAGGTAATCACCGAGCAGGACGGTGACATCGTTGCCCCACTCGGAGTGCACGGCGCGGCGGCCGCGCCGGAACCCGGAGTCATCGATGATGTCGTCGTGAACCAGCGTGGCGGTGTGGATGAACTCGACGACGGCCGCGTACAGGACCGCCCGCTCGCCCGTGTAGCCGCACATCCGCGCGGCCATCAGCAGCACGGCCGGTCTGACGCGCTTGCCGCCGCTCGTCTGGATGTAGCGCCCGATCTTCGGGATGACATCCACTTGCGATTCGACATGGCGTGAGAACTCCTCGTCGACCCGTTTGAGGTCGTTGCGGATGGGTTCGAAGAGTTCTACGAGGGGAAGCGACGTCTTTTCCACGATGCCTGAAGGTATTGGCCAATCACACCATAATCCCGGAAGGGGTGTCAACGCGACGACACCTTCGGAACCACCCTGTCACGGCCCTCTGCGTCCGGTCCGAACAGCGTGTCAAAGTTCGCCGCACAGATGTCGGCCAGGTCCGCCGCGGACTGGTGACGCAGGAGCGCGAGCCGTTCCACGACGTGCCCGACCCACGCAGGCTCGTTGCGGCGGCCCCGGCGGGGAACGGGGGCCAGGTACGGGCTGTCGGTCTCGACCAGCAGGCGGTCCGCCGGCACGTAACGGGCGGCCTCGTGAACTTCCGCGGCTTTCGGAAACGTGACGATGCCCGAGAACGACACGAAGAACCCCAGATCGAGCGCGGCACGCGCAAGGGACACGTCGCCCGAGAAACAGTGGAACACGCCGCGGACCCTGCCCCGCCCGGACTCCCGGAGCACGCGAACGGTGTCGTCGTCGGCCTCGCGCGTGTGCACGACCAGCGGCAGGCCGAGGTCGAGCGCCAGGTCGATCTGCGCGGCAAAGACGTGCTGCTGGAGGCCAGGCGGGGCGAACTGGTAGTGGTAGTCGAGACCGACCTCGCCGATGGCGCGGACCCGCCGGTCGACCGCGGCCCGGTGACGGGTCCGATCCGCTGCCGCGCCTGGATCGCCAGCGAATCCACCAGCCCGGTGCGGATGCACGCCTGCGGTCGTGCGGATCGCCTCCCACAGCGCGGCGGTCCGATCTCCCCGCGCCAGTTCGGCCTCGTCCGACGCCTCCAGGACGCACAGCACGGCTGTCAGCCCGGACTGGCGGGCTCGTGCCACGACGGCCGCGACGTCGTCGGCGAACGCCTCATCGGCCAGATGGCAGTGGGAGTCGACCATCGCGGCTTGGCTACTTGATGCGCGTGCCCGGCGCGGGCGACTTGTCGAACCCGACGAGGATGGGCAGCCCGCCGGCATCGCTCGAGGCGAGAATCATGCCGTTCGATTCGATTCCCATGAGCGTGGCCGGCTTCAGGTTCGTCACCATGGCGATCATCCGGCCGACCAGCGCGTCGGGCTCGTAGGCTTCGGCGATACCGGCGACGAGCGTGCGTTGTTCGGTTCCGAGGTCGACCTGGAGCTTCATCAGCTTCCGCGACTTGGGCACACGCTCGGCCGCCAGCACGCGCGCCGCGCGCAGTTCGATCTTCATGAACTCGTCGATGGCGAGTCTGACGTCGATCGCGGGTCCGCCCCCGGCGTTCGCGGGGGCAGTGTCCGGCTCGGGCGTCGCGGACACAGACGGATCGGATACGGGGTGTTCATGTTCCATGGGTGTCTCCTGGTGCTGCATCAGCCGACGCGCGGCCGTTCATGTAGGCGCGGACGGCCTCCGCGTACACCTCCTGCGCCGGATGCCCGCTGGCGGCCGCCAGGCGCAGGCAGTCGTCGAACTCGGGGGCCGCGTTCATGACAGTCTGCCCCTGGCGCGCGATCTTGAAGCGCACCTGGCCGAACCGGGTTTCCACGGTCGTCATGTCCCGGGTGAGGCACTCACGATCCATCTCGACGGCGCGGATGCCGATGGTCGAGGTCTCCCTGAACAGGAGGCTGGTGATTCCGTCCCGGCGGTCGGGCGGAGCTACGACGGTGACGAGCGTTCCCGGGCGGCCCTTCTTCATCTGGACAGGGGTGTAGTACGCGTCGAGCGCTCCGGCCTCCAGCAGACGATCCATCAACGCTCCGAAGATCTGGGGGTTCATGTCGTCGATGTTGCACTCGAGCACCACGACGCGGCGGTGCTCGCCCCCGAAATCGGCACGCCCGAGGATGGCGCGCAGCACGTTCGGGCGGCCCTTGACGTCGCGCCCTCCCGCGCCGTACCCGACGCGCTCGACGCGCATCGCCGGCAGCGGACCGTACTCGGTCGCGTATGCGGTCACCAGCAGCGCCCCGGTGGGCGTCACCATCTCGAATGCCGGGCCGTCGGCGTACACGGGAGCGCCCGCGAGCAGCCGCAACGTGGCTGGAGCCGGAACCGGCAGCCGGCCATGTTCCGTGTCGACGCAGCCGCTTCCCACGTTCAGCGGCGACGACACGATGCGATCGACGCCGAGTCTGGCCAGGCCCCAGACGACACCGACGACGTCCACGACGGAGTCGAGGGCCCCGACTTCGTGCAGGTGGATCCGGTCGAGCGGCATCTGGTGGATGCCGGCTTCGACCTCGGCCAGCCTCCGGTAGAGCGCCCGCGACCGGTTCGCCACCCCGGCGTCCAGATGCGCGCGGCCCATGAGCTCCTCGAGCGCGGCCAGCGACCGATGGTGATGGTGGCGCTGGGGCGGATGGTGCTGGTGGCCCTCGTCGTGGTGGTGCTGATGGTCGTGCTGGTGGACGGGATCGTGGTCGTGGTGGTGACGGGCGTGACCGGGCCCGTCGGGCTGCGGCGGCTCGATGACGGTGAACGCCACGGCAGAGATGCCGGACCGCAGAACCCGTTCGGCACGGAGATCGGCTCCAGGAGGCAGCAGATCGCCTAGCGCCGCCCGGAGCTCGTCGAGCGACAGCCCGAGATCGATCAGCGCTCCGAGCAGCATGTCGCCGGAGGCACCGGAGGAGCAATCGAGATAAAGGACGCTGGACATAGGTGGCAGGGGGATCAGTTGTCAGTTAACAGCTAACAGTTAACAGTTATCAGCTATGAGTTCTAAGTTCTCGGTTTCTGATTATCCGTGTCGAGGTCCTGATTGTGAGGCTTCGGAGTCCCATTCGTTACGTGGCGCTCATCACGCTCGGCTGACGACTCATGACTCACCGTTCGTGATTCGCAACTCAACACTCACCACTCACGAGCGACTCGTTACTCAGAACTCAGAACTCAGAACTCAGAACTGACGACTGAGAACTGACAACTCCCTAGGTTATCAGAGCACGCCGCTCTCGCGGAGGCTGCAATACCGCGTCGCGGTCAGGATGAGGTGATCGACGACGTCGATCCCCATCAGGGTGCCCGCGTCGATCAGCCGGCGCGTCAACGCGACGTCGTCGGTGCTCGGTGCCGGGTCTCCGGACGGGTGATTGTGAAAGAGAACGATCGCCGCCGCCCGGGCGGCGGCCGCCTCGCGGAACACCTCCCGCGGATGCACGACGCTGCGGTCGATCGTGCCCACCGTCAGCACCACCGTCCTGATCAGGCGGTGCTTGGTGTCGAGGAGCAGGATGCCGAACTGCTCCACGGGCCGTGCCCCGTACGCCGGCAGCAGGTAGGCGGCGACCTCTCTGGGCGCTCGCAGGGGGCGACGCTCCTCCGGCTCCCTCAGCAGCGTGCGCCGGCCGAGCTCGATGGCGGCCACGACCTGGGCGGCCCGGGCGGGACCGATACCCGGGTGCGCGCACAACTCGTCCCAACTCCGCTGCAGCAGGCCGTGCAGGCCGCCGGCGGCATCGAGGACGGTCCCTGACAGCGTGAGGGACGACTGCTCGCGCGTCCCGGCGCCGAACACGACCGCGAGCAGTTCCCGGTCGGCCAGCGCGGCCGGTCCGAGCCTGGCGAGTTTCTCCCGTGGCCGGTCGTACGACGCCATGTGCGTCACACCGCGCGCTCCAGGGCCGGCAGAAGGTCGCCGGCCAGCCCGCGCAGGCTGATCGAGGCACGGGCGGAGAGGGGGGTCGCGTCAAGGTTGATCTCGATAACGCGTGCGCCGGAGGCGAGCGCGATGTCCGGCACGGCTGCGGCCGGGTACACGAGCGACGACGTCCCCACGACCAGCAGGACCTCACAGCGTTCCGCCAGGGCGAAGGCGTGCCCGATGGCCGAGGGGTCGAGGGCTTCGCCGAACCAGACCACGTCCGGACGCAGAAGGCTCCCGCACGCACAGCAGGGCAACCCGTCGCCGTCGCGGCGGGGAACGGGCGTGCTGCTGCCGGGGGCCTCGTCGAGCACGAACCCGCAGCCCCGGGCGCATCGCGACCGCCAGAGGTTCCCATGGACCTCGACGAGCCGCGTGCTGCCGGCCAGGCGGTGCAACCCGTCGACGTTCTGGGTGACGATCTCGAATGCCGGCCAGCGCTGTTCGAATCTGGCCAGCACGTCATGGCCGGCGTTCGGTCGAGCCCCCCTGATGCGTTCCCGCCGCCACGCGTACCACTCCCACACGATCGCCGGATTGGCCGCGAACGCCTCGGGCGTCGCCAGGTCTTCCGGCCGGAACTGCTTCCAGAGCCCTCCGGCCCCCCGGAACGTCGGTACTCCGCTCTCGGCCGAGATGCCGGCTCCCGTCAGAGCCGCGATCCGTGATGCGTTGCGGAGCCACGCCGCGCACAGGTCGACCTGCGATGGGTCCATGGCGATCCCCCCTCCCGGTTCAGTGCTCATGCAAGAAGCGTCTCATGCGCGGGATCCCTCATTCGGGCCGCCGTGACGGGCGTCGCACCCCGCCGGACGTCGCGGTCGTGACAGGAACTGCAACGCCGACGGGCCGCCGTGTACGAAGAACTTGCGCGCCGGCTCAGATGAGGAGGGGCACGAGCACCGAGACGACGGCGGTGATCACGACCAGCGCCACGAGGTCCATCACGAGGCCGTATCGGATCATGGACGTGATGGGCACGTGCCCCGAACTGTACGCGATGGCGTTGGGCGGCGTTGAAATCGGCAGCATGAACCCCACGCTGGCGCCGAACATCGCCCCCATGGCCGGCTCGATGGGCCTGATGCCAGCGGCCTGGGCGACCGCGATGGCCACGGGGACAATCATGCTGGCCGACGCGGTGTTCGAGGTGACTTCGGACAGCACGACCGCAAGCCCGGTGAACAGCGCCGTCAGCACCAGCGCCGAGTGCTGCGGAACCCACGCGGCCACACCCTGCCCCAGCGCTGCGGCCAGACCGGTCGAGAAGGCCAGCGATCCCAGGGCCAGCCCGCCTCCGAACAGCAGCACGGTGCCCCAGTCGATGCGCACGGCCTCTTCCCATGTGATCGTGAAGCGGCGCCCGCGCCAGTCGACGGGCAGGATGAACAGCAGGAGGGCGCCCACCATGGCCGCAACCGACTCGGGAACCGCCTCGCCGTAGACGCGCGCCAGCGGCCTGTCGCCGAGTCCAGCGATGGCCAGGATGCCCGGCAGCACCCACAGCAGGACGGCCACGCCGAACGCCGCGATCACGTTTCGTTCGCCGCGCGAGAGCGGACCGAGGTCCCGGCGCGCGTCACTCACCATCCGGAGACCGAACGGCGACAGCGCCAGCTTCCGGCCGCCGTGGATCCAGAACCACGTCGCCAGCACGCCGAACAGAATCAGCGTGAGCGGAACGCCAATCAGCATCCAGGTCAGGAACCCGATGCGCACACCGGTGAGAGTCCGCAGCATGCCGATGCCGATCAGGTTCGGCGGTGTACCCACGGGTGTGGCCAGCCCGCCGACGGACGCGCCGAACGCGGTCATCAGCATCATGAGGGTGGCAAACCGGCGGAACTCCGGGCCCTTCCCTTCCGGCTGGCCGGCCAGGTGCGTCACGATCGACAGGCCGATCGGGAACAGCATCGCGGTCGTCGCCGTATTGCTGATCCACATCGACACCACGACGTTGACCAGACCGTAGGTCACCAGGAGCCGCCCGGCGCTCGCGCCGACCAGGGGCGACGCGAGCGTCGTGTAGGCGATCCGGCGATCGAGACCGTGAATGTACATCGCCTCGGCGAGGATGAAGCTGCCGATGAACAGGAAGATGATCGGATCGGCGAACGGCGCGAACACGGCAGACGCCGGCGCGACGCGCATGACGACGGCGAGCACGGGGCCGAGGAGCGCCGTCACGGCCACCGGCACCGCTTCGGTGATCCAGAAGACGACGACCAGGGTCAGGATGGCTGCCAGCGTGTGCGCGGCTGGGGGCAGCGCCGTCGGGGCGGCGAAGACGAGGAGGAACCCGATCGGTCCCGCGACGAGACCGAGGGTCTTCCGCCGGCGGTTGAAGCGTTGCTCCGCGGGCGAATAGGTCTCGATGACGTCGACGGCCTGGTGGCGCGTCCGGATCAGCGGATCCATCGCCCCTCCCAGACGACATCGGCCCAGCCGGTCAGAAACAGCCGTCCGTCCGTCCACTCGACCGACTGCACGCCCCCGGGCGCTGCGACTTCGATCGGAGACGAGGCAGCGCCGAATCGGATGGCCGCCACCGCTGCCGCGCACGAGCCGGTTCCGGATGATCGCGTCGGGCCGACGCCGCGTTCCCAGATGAGGATGCGGACGCGCGAAGGCGCCTCTAGTGCGGCGAACTCCACATTCGTCCTGTGGGGAAAGGCCGAATGCCGTTCGATGAGCGGGCCCAGCCGTCTGTAGCGCACCTCATCGAGGCTCGCGTCCAGGACGACGCACTGAGGGTTGCCGACACGGAGCGCAACAGCCTCCACGCGCTCGCCGCCGACGTCGATCACGAGGCGCCGGATGTCGGTGGCTTCCCCCATGTCCGCGCGAAAGACGAACCGGGAACCCTGGCACTCCAGAAGCTGCAGAGCCTTGGGACCCGCATCGGTCGCAATGACCTGCACGGCCCCAGGCAGACGACTGCCGTCGTCGCCGTGCCAGGCCATCAGCGCCGCCAGTCCGCGAACGCCGTTGCCCGACACCTCGGACGGGCTGCCGTCGGCGTTGAAGAGCCGCATGACGGCGCCCCCCGCCGCGCGGCGGTAGACGATCAGGCCGTCCGCGCCGATACCCGTGTGACGTTCGCACACGGATCGAGCGGTCTCCGGCCACGGTGGGTCGCCGGCCTCGCTGCCTTCCACGTAGAGGAAGTCGTTTCCGTATGCCTGGACTTTGGTCAGTCTCATCACAATCCGGGCGGCCCCTGATCCGGCCCGCCCGTCACTTGCGGCAGAACGCGAGCAGGTGCCAGCCGAAACGCCGCACGAGACGGCGCGGGAGGGCGTTGAACGATCCGACGAACAGACTGTTGTACACCGCGCCCTTCCAGCCGCCGTGCAGGCGCGACCTGACGGGAAACCGCTCGGGGATGATCTCGACGTTGGCGAAGCCGCCGAGGAGGCGCCTGAACTCGCCGGGGCTGAACTTCACGAGCACGGGCGCGCCCTCGTGCTCCAGCCCGACGTTCATGATGCGCGACAGCGCGTTGAGCCAGGAGATGCGGTTGTAGACCTGGAAGAGCGCCGAGCCGCCAGGCTTCAGCACCCGCCGGCACTCATGGACGATTGCCTCGTGACCGGGGGTGTACTGCACCACGCCGTGTGCGAACACGAAGTCGAACGTGTCCGACGCGAACGGCAGGCGTTCGCCGTTGCCGACGCAGAACGCTCCCCGCAGTCCGCGTTGCGCGAAATTCTGCCGGGCCAGCCCCACGGCAGAATCCGCGAGGTCCACCCCCGTCGCCAGGGCTCCGCCGGCTGCGAACCGCGCGAGATCCACGCCTGCGCCGCAACCGACGTCCAGCACGCGCCTGCCCGCATAGCCATCGAAGTCCACCAGACGCAGCAGATGATGGAGCTTGTCGAAGTGGTACTCGTCGAGATCGGCGAAGAACCCGGGCGAGCCAGCCGGATGGCGGCTGATCTCCAGGTCGTGGATGTGCTCGTTCCAGTACCGCCTGACCGCGGCGGCATCCGCACGCGCCGGCCCAACGCTCTGTGACACGGTGGCCTACTATAGAATACTCGGGCGGCCCGGGCAACGACACGCATGCCGCCCGCGCGTGATGGGCAGGCTCACGGGCGAACCGACGGGACGATTCGTGCAGCGCCAACTTCCCCTCCTGACCTCCTCGCGCTTCGACGTGCTCGTGGTCGGTGCCGGCATCCACGGCCTGGCCATTGCGTACGACGCGGCGGCGCGCGGGCTTCGCACGGCCATCATCGACCGGGGCGACCTTGGGGCCGCCAGTTCCTTCAATCACGCCAAGACGGTGCACGGCGGGCTCCGTTCGCTGCAGACGGGCGATGTGCTCAAAGCGCGCTTCAGCGTCCTGGAGCGCCGGGCCATCGCCCGAATCGCGCCGCACCTGGTCGCGCCGCTGCCCTTCATGCTGGCGACGACGCGCAAGGTGACGCGGACGCGCCTGGCCCTCCGTGCGGCGTTCGTCGTCGATGCGCTCGTGGGCTATGACCGGAACAGGGGCGTGGCGCCGGCGCTCAGACTGCCGTCCGGCCGGGTCGTCTCTGCCGGCGATTACGCCCGCGCGTTCGCCGGCTACGCGAACCCGTCCGCGACCGGAGGCGCGCGCTGGTTCGACTACCAGATGGCGCACGCCGACCGGCTCACCTTCGCGTTCGCACGCGCCGCGTCCGAGGCCGGGGCCGTGCTCGCCACCTACACCGAAGCCCGTGCCCCGCTCGTCTCCGCCGGGCGGGTTCGAGGGATCAGCGCGGTCGATGTCGAGTCCGGATCGTCGCTGGAGATTGCCGCCCGTCTGACGATCAACGCGGCCGGATCCTACGCCCGCGACTGGAGCCAGGCCTTCGGCGCGCCGCTGGACTACCCGCTCATCCGGGCGATGAACGTCGTGACCCGCCGGGAGGCGGGCGATGTCACCCTCGGCGCTCCGACGACGGACGGCCGGCTCCTCCTCCTCATGCCGTGGATGGGTCGGGCGATGATCGGGACATCGCACTCCGCCGAGCCCGTCAGCCCAGACGCCGTCTCGGTGCCGGCCCAGGATCTGACGGCCTTCCTTCTCGAGGCCAACCAGGCCTTTCCCGGGCTCGACCTGACGGAAGACGACGTGACGATCGTGCATCGCGGGGTCGTCCCGGCGCGTCGGGATCGCCACGGCCGGCTCGGCCTGATGGGGCACCACCTCGTGCGGGACCACGCGAGGGACGGCGTCGAAGGGGCCGTCAGTGTGGTCGGCGTCAAGTACACGACTGCCCGCGGCGTGGCGGAGCAGGTGGTCGATCTCGCGCAGGCCAAGCTCGGATTGAGCGTGACCCCCTGCTCCACCGGGGCGGTCAGACTTCCCGGCTGGACCTTCGAATCGCGCGACGCGGAGGTGGCCGGCGCCCGAGCCCATGCCGCAGGAGCCATGCTGCCCGAATGTGTCGATGCGCTCGTCGAGACGTACGGGACGGCCTGGCGAGAGATCATCGACCTCTGTGGCGCGGACGCCACACTGGCTGCACCTCTCAGTGGTGTCCGCCTGCCACGCGCCGCCGTCCTGCACGCGATCAGGCACGAGATGGCGCGTACCCTGGCCGACATCGTCATTCGCCGGACGGAACTGGGCGCAGCGGGGTACCCGGGCGACGCGATCGTGCGGGAGTGTGCCGGGCTGGCCGCGCGTGAATTCGGGTGGGACAGCCCACGCGCCGACGCAGAGATGGACGCCGTAAGGGCGTTCTACGCACCCGCGGCGGCTCCGACCACCCCCGTTCTACAGCGGGTCTCACCTCGGAGTCGCCCCGGAGTAGACCCGCTGTAGAACGGGGGTGGTCGGCTCGCGGCGGCTGGTCGGCTACAGTAGCCGGCGGCTGTCGAGCAGAATGGTGACTGGGCCGTCGTTCTCCAGCGTGACGGACATGCGCGCCTGAAACGTACCCGTTTCCACAGGGACCGGGCCTTCACGCAACGCGCGCACCAGATCCTCGAACAGCCGTCGTCCGTCTGCGGCAGGCGCCGCCAGATCGAAGGACAGCCGCCGGCCCCGGCGCAGATCGCCGTAGAGGGTGAACTGCGACACGACGAGCAGCGACCCGCCCGCCTCCGCGACCGAACGGTTCATTCTGCCCTGCTCATCCTCGAACACCCGCATGTCCCGGATCTTGGTCGCCAGGTACTTCACGTCCCCGGGCCCGTCGTCGGCAGCCACGCCGACGAACGCCAGCAGGCCCGCGCCGATGATCCCTACCGTGCGACCGTCGACGGTGACGCTGGCGGAGCGGACACGCTGAACGACGGCCCTCATGCGCCTTCCTCGGGGCGTGAGGCGCCCGTCAGCGCGCCAGGAGGACTCAGACGGGAATCCAGGAGATGCCGGGGATGGACGTTGGCCAGGGCCTTCAGCATCGAGGCCTTGACGCCGGGGTGTTCGCGCTCCAGATCGAAGATGAGGCGCTTCACGCGCTGGCGCTGCAGCGCCAGGTCGCCGCAGGCCGGACAGCAGCAGCCGACGACGGGCAGACCGGCCCAGGCCGTGTAGGCGCGGACCTCGTCTTCGCTGACGTGCGCCAGCGGGCGGATCACGGTATGGCGGCCGTTGTCCGAGAGGAGGCGGGCCGGCATGGCCTTGATCACGCCCGCGAAGAAGACGTTCAGGAGCAGTGTCTCGATGAGGTCGTCTGCGTGATGGCCGAGGGCGACTTTCGTAGCGCCCACCTCGTCGGCCACGCGGTACAGCACCCCTCGCCGAAGCCGGGCGCACAGCGAACATGGCGTCTCGGCCGGGTCCAACAGGTCATCGATGACGGTGCCGATGGAGGTGAACTCGGTCCGGTGCTGCCAGCCGCGCGCTTCGCAGGCCTGCCTGATCACGTCGTGCTTGAACGCCTCGTATCCGGAATGGATGGTGAGCGCGACGAGCGTGAACCTGATCGGCGCGCGCTGCCGCAGGACATCGAGCAGGTGCATCAGCGCCCAGCTGTCCTTGCCTCCGGACAGGCCGACGAGGACGCGATCCCCGTTCTCGATGAGCCCGTATTCGGCGATCGTACGCGTCACCTTGCGGGCGAGCTTCGCCTCGAGTGTCGAGCCGTAGGGCATGGGAGCTTTCAGTCTACCGCAGCAGGAGGCGGGCCAGTGTCCGGGGCCAGGTGATGCCGTCGGCTGTGCGCCGAGCCTCGTTCCCCATTCGTTCGGCAAGCGTCCGGTCGGCCGTGAGCCGCCCGATCGCCGCGCCGAGGGCGGCTGGGACCGGGTCCGACACCAGGCCATTCGCGTCGTGCCGGACGAGTTCGGCCGGGCCGCCGCTGTCGGTGCAGGTGACGACGGCCTTGCCCGACGCGAAGGCTTCGACGGTGACGAGCCCGTAGTCTTCAGCCTGGGCCGGAAACACCACCGCCCGGCAGCGCGCGAGATGATCGACGAGTGCCGAGCCTTCAACGGCACCCAGGAACGTGACGCGCCCGGCGAGCCCCAGGTCGTCGGCGAGCGCCCGCAGCGGGCCGGCCTCCGGCCCATCTCCCGCGATCGTGCAGCGCGCGCCATCGGACGCCGGGTCTGCGAGCGCCCGGAGCAGGAGGTCCATCCGTTTGAGCGGCGTCAGCCTCGACACGGCAAACAGGTCGCCGTCGTGCCCGTCACAGCGGTACGCGCGGGCCGGCGGCGGCGGGTACAGCACCTCCGCCCGGATCCCCCCCCACCGCTCGAGGCGCCGCTGGATCGTTCCCGACTGTGCGAACAGCCGGGTCACGTTCCGCGTCAGGAGATAGCGATCCGCGGCGTGAATGATCCGTCGCCTCACGCCTTCCTTGAGGCGAGCTTTCCAGGAGAGGCCGGCGCGGAAGCGGTCCCAGAGGTCGTAGTACTCCCGCATGCGGTGGTTCAGCCAGCACACATGAGAGGGATGGCGGACCGCGTAGCTCGGGTACCGGAAGCTGATGACGTGGTCGATCCTGGCGCCGTCGTCCGCGACGCCGACGTCCGTGCACCAGTTCGCCAGGTACGCCGAGGCCTGACGGCCGAACCGGTTCTGCGGCGTGAGCAGCAGATCCGCCGAGTGCCCGGCCTCACGCAGGGCCGCGACCACCGCGCGGGCGATCACCAGGTGACCGCCTTCCGAGAAGGGCGGGCTCGACGTGACGACGGCGACTTTCATGCGGCGTACGCGCGGCCCGGACGTCCGGACATATTGCTACTCCCGCAACTCGGGCGTGACGCGCACGCCCAGGAACCGCGTGTCCTGTGAGGGCGGGTTGCCGAAGAACGGCACGAACCCGTTGTTCGTCGAGAGCGACACGGCCCAGACCCGGGTTCCCTGATAGGGGAACCCGTCGTCCAGCGGAATCGCCAGCGTCCGGGTTTCGCCCGGCTCGAGATCGACGACCTGGCGCGTCCAGCCTCGCCGCGCCGTCACGCGCACGCCGACGTCGCCGGCCGTCAGGGTGAGATCGAGCGCGCGGGCGGGCTCCACCGTCTTCACGAGGAACTCGGCCGTCGATCGGCCGCGGACCCAGAAGCTCAGGTCCTCGCGGGCGAATCCGTTGTCGTCCAGGAAGTAAACCTGGAAACGGCGCTGCTGCCCGAACCAGACGCGGGCACGGTTGGGCTGGGTGTTGATGGGCAGATCGTTGACGAGCGTCAACTCGACGGGCAGGAGCCGCAGCGGCCCCTGCTTGGCCGGTTCAGCCGGGTTGAACGACGTCACGAACGGATTGAAGGTGATCTGCGCCGAGAACAGTCCGCCCACGACCCAGGGGACGAGGGCGGCCGCGACCGACTGGATCGGCGGCAGCAGGAAGAAGAACACGCCGTACGTGTTCATGAAGTAGCGGTTGCCGACCACGCCGCCGCCGCCGAAGTAGTTGTACGGGATCCAGATGATGAGCAGGAG
>CAYZYG010000032.1:0-44506 GCA_964481395.1 uncultured Vicinamibacterales bacterium | reverse complement strand
GTCCCACCAGCATTGACCGGGGCGGTGCCACTGGGGTAACCGCCCCATCCACCAGTACCACCCAAGGAGAGCATGACCATGGCACACGAACTGGATTTCTCGAAGGGCCGTGCGGCCCACTTCAACGTGCGCGAGACTGCATGGCACCGTCTCGGCATCACGCTGCCCGATCACCCCTCACTGGATGAGGCCCTGCAGGCTGGTGGGATGGATTTCGGTGTGGAGAAGCGCCCCTACTACCGCCCCGTGGGGGTGGACGATTACCTGCCCTCGCAGGAGGCCTTCTACATCGTGCGCACCGACACTGGTGCCGTCATCGGTCCACGGGTGGGGCCAGACTACACGGCCCTGCAGAACCGTGCCGCCTTCGAGGTGCTGGAGCCGCTGGTGGATGCTGGCTTGTTGCTGCTGGACACTGGTGGTGCCTTGCGTGGTGGTGCTGACGTCTGGCTGCAGGGTGTGTGGAACGTGGAGAAGATGGATCCCATCGTGCGTGAGGTCTTCCGCGATGAGGTCGAGACTCGTGCCACCGTCGTGAACAATCACAATGGCACCCGTGCCGTGCAGGCCATGCTGACCCCTGTCCGTATTGTCTGCGCCAACACGCTGGCCATGGGTACTGCTGCCTCGCGGAAGACCATCTCCGTGAAGCACACTCGCTCGGCTGGCTCGGCACTGGTGAAGGCTGCAGAGGGTCTCTTCGGTGCTGTGGCTTCTGGCTTCAAGGGGGTCGCTGAGAAGTACGCTGCCCTGAAGCTGATCCGCCTTACCGAAGAGCAGTTCAAGGTGGCGGTGCTGGATGAGGTCTCACCCATCGAGGAGTTGCTGGCCCTGCCTCGCTCGCAGTGGACCAACCGCACCGAGGGTGCCATCGACCGCGCCAAGCGTGAGCGCAAGACCCTCTCCTATATGTGGACCAAGGGCACTGGCCACACGGGTGATCACAGTGCGTGGGAGGCCTTCGGTGCTGTGACGGAGAGCCTCGATCACCGGCAGGATGTCTTCAAGGTCCGTGGTGGCAACCACGAGACCGTCGTGCTGGGTGCTACGGCACGCCTGAAGGACAAGGTGCTGGACAACCTGCTGGCTGTGGCCAAGTGACACGGGCCACTGACGAGCACCCCCTGCGGCGAGTGCTGCAGGGGCGTGCTCATCGGGCGAGGGAGTTGGTCGTCACCCTCACGAGGGAATGGATCACGATACGTCCACTCAGGACACGAGCGGGTGGGGAGGCCGAGGTGAGGATCCCAGCCAGTACCCTGTATGAGCGCTTGCTGCTGTCACGGGTGGCACCACTGAGGAGAAAGCGATGAAGAACCTGATGCTGGATCGTACCTTTGGCGGAGGCCCCCGACGCGGGGGCTTCCGCTTGCACTTTTCCAGTGGCACTGCCGACCCGAGGGAGTTCCAGCGACGGAACGATTTCCTCTCGTACCTGTGGGCGACTGGGCGCGAGCTATTCCTCCATGCGCTGCGTCAGGGAGAGGTGACACTGGAGGAACTCATGTCTCGTCACCGGGAGGGCAAGCTTGGCTACTCCATGCAGGATCTCTCGGATCGCTTGCCCCTGTGGAGTACATGGGAGGAAGCCATCGCTTCCTACCGCGTCACCCATGCCACCCGTACACGGTACCGTGCAGCGGTGCAAGACTTTCGTCGGTTGGGTTTGCTGCCCGATGGTGCCCTTGTGCGTGACCTTGCCATGGTCCCATGGTCTGAGGCTGCCGAGGACTGGAGCAAGTCTGCTGCCTCGTGGAACCACATTCGCCGCGCCGTGGGGAAGTTCCTCACCCACATGCGTGGGTACCGCTCAGACTTCAGGCGGGAGGTGATGGCCAAGATCCCCTCCATGGAGGAGAAGCCACACATCGTGGATGCAGGAGAGGACTACATCTACCTGCGCCGTGCGCTGGCACAGGTACAGCAGGTTCGTCCCGAGTTCCGCCCGGTGTATGAGGCCTTGCTGCTGACTGGGTTGCGGGTCTCGGAGTACCTGCGCATGGAGCCACGAGACTTGCTGCATCGCGAGCACGCCATCGTGGTGCGCCCATCCGACGAGACTGGCACCATCAAGAACAGCCACTCAGCCCGTATCGTGAGCGTGCCACCGCAGTACTGGGACATTGTAGTCGGTGCCATCCCCTACCCCGTGCAGGTAGGCAGGGAGCGTGCCTACTGGTGGATCCGCGAGGTGCTGGTGCGTGCCTGCGACGAGGCTGGCGTGCCTCGCTTGCGCCTGCATGGGTTGCGTCACCTGAAGATCCGCATGGCACTGGAGGGAGGTGCGCCACTGAATGCGGTAGCCGAGGAGGTGGGACACAAGAACGTGCAGCAGACAGCCGAGTATGCCCTGACGGGCAAGCGTCACCCGGTCGTGGCCAGTGCCGTGGCAGGGGTTGCCGCTGCAGTCATGGGCTGATAGCTTTCTTACCCCCATTCGAGAGAGGGAAGTCACATGCGACAGCGTACCCTGCGGGTTCACGAGGTGCATTACCGGGCTCTTGCGGGAGGGGATGACTACGTCGCCATCCAGACCACTCCACCCCGCGAGAACAGCCACTACCGTGCCGAGTCGTGCCGGACCTTCATCTGTGCCCCATCGGGGCCAGACGTGAAGATCTCCCGCAATGATGCAGGGACGGTGCTGGTCAAGAAGGGAGATGCTTTCCGCGTCAGGGTCAGGGAGGCCCTCAAGCGTGGATGGCTGGTCGAGATGACCCCCGAGACAGGAGTTCTCGCATGAGCCGTCACCGGATGAAGTATCTCAGCGAGGGCACCATCGCCAAGGTGCAAGCTGGCATGGCTGATATCGCAGCCTTTGTCCAGCACTCGCGCAGGCTGGTGGAACGTGGACTGATCCACTCCACCCATGACGTCGAAGCACTCAACCAGATGGAGCGCAAGCTGGTCCGTCTCTCAGCACGCTCTCGTCGCCATGCACCCCCACTGGGAGGGAATCGTCCATGAAGCAATCGCCAACTACCGCCAAGCTCTTGCCTGCCCTTGTCGCTGTGCAGGGTGCCATGGTGGGCATCAAGAAGACCAAGACCAACCCGCACCTGCGCAACCGCTACGCTGGGCTGGATGACCTGTGGGATGTGGCTCGTCCGATACTGGCCCAGCATGGGTTGGCCCTCGTGCAGGGTGGCTGCAGCCAGTATGGGGAATCTCCCTCCATCTCGTTCATCACGGTGGAGACGGTAGTCTTCCACGTCAGTGGGGAGTGGATCTCCTTCGAGCAGGTGATCCCGCTGGGCAAGGCCACCGCGCAGGAGGTTGGCAGTGCCACCACCTACGCTCGCCGCTACGGCATGGCATCCATCCTTGGCATCGTGGCTGACGACGACGACGATGGCAATGGAGCTTCGGGGGTGGGGGCAGCACCACCCAAGACTGAGGGGCGCAAGCCCCCAGTGCCCCCTTCTCCCAAGGCTCCTGCACCCAAGGCTCCCGTAGCAGCCATCGCACCAGAGCCCATCCCCCATGGTGACTTCAAGGGCAGGATGTTGGACACGCTGACGCTGGGGGAGGTCTCCTCCATGATCGATGCCATCGACAACCCCAACCACAAGTGGCACAAGCTGGCCGTGGCCCATCGGCGCAACCTGATGGAGCAAGGGGTCAAGGAGGCAGTGGATCTCTTCGACGCTGAGGCGGAGAAGATGAAGGGCGAGCAAGCATGAAGAGCGTCGTGGATGACCTCGACGATGAGGACTTCCTCGACTTGCTGGGACCAGAACATGGGCTGAACGATCCCGGTCGCCCAGTGGCGACCACCGAGCCCGTTGCTGCGGAGGAGTTGCCGATCATGTCGCTGGGGGAGCTTGCCTCCCTCAGCGACACCTCCCTCGCCCCAGTGCAGATCATCCCTCGCATTGCCATCCATGGTCGTGTGACACTCTTGGCAGCCGAGGAGAAGGCGGGGAAGTCTACGCTGGTGGGGCAGGCCGTAGCCGCCATGGCGCAGGGGGAGTTGTTCCTCAAGGCTCCCACGGTGAAGGGCACTACGTTGTGGCTGGCCTATGACGAGCCGGTGGATGATGCTGTGCGTCGGTTGCTGGGGTATGGGGCACGAGAGGAGTCGGTCTGGCTGGCCGAGGATTCCCTCTCCCTGCGCCAGATGGAGGAGGCCCTTGCACGGTACCGTCCCTCCCTGATGGTCATTGACACCTTGCGTGAGTTTGCTTCACGCACTGGCGTGGATGACCTGAACGCGGCAAGGGAGTGGACGCCGCTGCTGCGCAAGGTCAGGCGCATGTGCTCCGAGCATGGCACTGCCGCCATCCTGCTGCACCATACCATCAAGGGTACTGGACGCTACGCCGACAGCGCCGCCATCGGTGCTGGGGTGGACCTCATCCTTGAGATGAGCAGGGCCCGGCAAGACCAGCACCTGCGCTTCATCAACTTCCGTGGACGTGGCGTAGGGCATGGCACCTTTCGTATCCGTTTCCGCGACAACCTGTACCACCTCGACCAAGGATGGGAATAATGCTGGAGCCAAGAGAGCCAAGAAGGGTTTTCTCCCTCATGCAGTACGACGATGACAGGTTCGAGGTTGCCGTGATCCTGCGCAACGAGGTCGATGGCGTGTGGGTCGTAGCGGACAAGGAGAGCTACGACACTGAGGCAGGGGCCGAGAAGGGCTATGCTCGCATGATCAAGAGGTGGCTCAGCCAATGAAGCCAGCCTCTGCCAAGCAGAAAGGACGACGCCTGCAGCAGGCGGTCAGGGACAAGGTCAAGGCTATCCTGCGCCTCGGAGATGGGGACATCGAGTCTCGCTCCACGGGCGCTGGTGGCATCGACCTTCCCCTGTCCCCGGCAGCAGCGCTGCGCTTCCCCTTCGGTGTGGAGTGCAAGAACACTGAGCGCCTGAACATCTGGGAGGCACTGGAGCAAGCTGGGAAGAACTGCCCCGCTGGGCTCACCCCCATGGTGGTCTTCACCCGCAACCGCAGCCCCATGTATGCAGTCTTGCCGCTGGATCAACTGTTGTACCTACTCTCGGAAAGGATCCCCCAGTGAGATACGACGACGAGCTTGACCCTGCGATGGAGCCTTACTTCGACGACGAGGATCTGGAGGCACTCTCGGAGCGGCAAGCTGCGTGGTGGTCGGTCGAGTTTGGTGACGGTGAGCGCGAGGGGTTCCTTGCCACCGACTTCACCGAGGCCTGCAGCACCGCTGAGATGTTGGCTGCTGAGTTGCATGGAGACTGCGACATCGTCGCCCTGATGAGGGTAAAGGCATGAGCACCGAAGTCAACCGCGAGGTCATCCTCACCCTGCACGAGCAGGGCAGGAGCAATCGCACCATTGCCGCCACCATCGGCATGGACGAGAGCAGTGTCCGTCGCTTCCTGCGGCGGGAGAAGGCAAGGGCTGCTGCCGGTGCCGTGGAGATGGATGGCATCCTCGACCGATCCCTGCGTCCACTGGGGGTGACCTTGCCACCACGGATCCAGCGAGAGCATGGCAGCATGGTGAAGGCGGTCCTGTTCGGGGATACCCACATCCCCTCCCATGATCCCTCTGTGCTGGCCATCGTGACCTCGGTCATTCGTGACATCCAGCCAGACCTCATCGTCCACATGGGTGACTTGCTGGATTGCTACGCCATCTCCACCTATGACAAGGATCCTACCCGCAAGCTGGACCTGCAGGATGAGATCGATGAGGGCAGGCGTCTGCTGGCCTCGTTGCGCATGATCGCCCCGCAGGCACGCATTGCCCTGCTGGAGGGCAACCACGAGGATCGCTTGCGTCGGTTGCTGTGGAGGATGCCACGAGAGGCTGCAGCACTGACGAGGCTGACCTCGTTTCAGCAAGCCATGACGTGGCCTGCCCTGTTGGGGCTGGAGGAACTGGGGGTGGAGTGGATCCCCACCCACGAGCAAAGCAAGGTCAAGCTGCTGCCGAAGTTCATCACCAAGCATGGCACGCTGGTGCGGTCACAGTCAGCCTACACGGCACGAGTGGAGCATGAGCGCTACGGCAAGAGTGGCGCTTCCGGTCACACCCACAGGCTTGGTGTCTACAATGCCTGCGACCACAATGGCGTGCATGTGTGGGTCGAGACTGGATGCACTTGCCTCGCCAATCCCGAGTACGCCCCAGATCCCAACTGGCAGCAAGGGTTCGTGGTGGTGACGGCTGACCGCAAGACAGGAGCCCTGCAGGTGGAACCCATCAACGTGATCCATGGTCGCGCAGTCTGGGCGGGAGGGATGTACGGAGCATGACCACCAGCGAATTGCAGCACCTGCACGATCTGGTGATGCACTACAGCGTCACGCTGGGAGAGCGTGCCACTCCCTCACTGGATCGAACCCTCGAAGCGTGCAATACCCTGCTGCGTTCCATCCGTGGCAGGATCAATGGCTCCCTGCCCAAGAAGGCTGGCCTGCTACTGGCCCTGAGCCTGTGCGCTGGTCCAGCCATGGCCCAGCATGTGGCTCCACCGGCACAGCATCACCGCATGCCTGCCCCCCTCGTGGCCCCAGAGGCATGGGCCTATGTGCAAGCGTGTAGTGGAGTGCTGTGGCCTGATGGGTTGCGCCGGGTAGTCTGGACCCATGGCCCCCTGCGCACCTATGTGGGTACACCCGATACCATCTTCGGGCAATGGTTCCCACCTGATACCATCTGGGTCATGGCAGGGTACGAGCAACACATCCACGTCATCACGCACGAGTTGCTCCATCACCTGCTGGGGGTGCAGAAGGGTAGCCCGCATCCCGTAGTGCCCTTCGCCAGACCATGTGGCCTGATGATCTGGCAGTCGGGATGGTTCCATCTTCCAATGTCCAGTGAGGCCCTGACTGCCGTGGCTGATTCCCTGATGTTCCCCCCATGGGGGAGTGGAGGTACCCGATGAAGGCAGTGGAGATAGTGGCTGTCGCCGCGACGGTGCTGGGGGCTATCGGCTATGCCTCCTACAGCGCCCAGCAGCGAGCACTGGCCGAGCAAGAGGTCAAGCGCCTTTCCATGGTGCTGGGAAACGAAAAGAAACGGGCTGATTCTTTACAGGTCGAGGCGGGACGGCGCGACACCGTCTACCGCACCATCCGGGTCCGCTATGACAGCCTCCTGCCCGGCGACACTGTCCGGGTGCGGGATACCCTGTATGTCAGGAAGGACATAGCTGACACGACCATCCACGCCTGCACGCTGGCTTTGGGTGCCTGCCAGCGAGCGGGCTTTGCCAAGGATGCCGTGGTCCTCGTGCAGGATTCCGTGATCAGGGCCCTGCGGCAACGTCCCGGCCCATGCCGTGTAGCTGGTGTCTCCTGTGGTGTGCTGGGGCTGGTGGGTGGCTTCGCGGCAGGTGTCCTGATTGCCAAGTGAGGAGGGACCATGTGCCACCATTGCTGGACCAGTTGGACAACATGGGTTCGGCATCTGGGGAGGGGTGTGGGACACTACGTCCTGACCCGAACCTGCACCATCTGTCATGTCGTCGAGGATGCCTGAAACACAAAGCCCCCCACCATCGCGGTGGGGGGCTCTTTTTCGTTTGGGCCCCATCCCTGTCTGGAGGGGGATAGGGTATCATATGTGAGCCCTTAAGGGGGATTAAGGGGAGATGTGTACCCCCACAAAGTAAAAGCCCGTGGACCGTAGCCCACGGGCGCCACCGGGACGTACCCGGCGGGATGAAGCACTTCCAATATAGCAGCACGTCATAAGCCTAACCATGGGGCATGTCTTAGTTAGGGATAGGTGGCAGGGCCTACCGGAGTGCAGCCTTCTCCAGCAACTTGCATCGGTTCAGCCACCCCACGATAGGGGGAAGCTCATGGCCTGTCTTGCCTTGCCCTTGCGCCTGCTCGTACAGGCGACGGTGAAACCGGATGCGTTGCCCGATGACGTTGATGGACAGTGCCCTCGGATCTCCCTGCTCGACAGCGGCACGGGTGACAGGGCCCACCACGCCATCCGCCTTCACCTGCACGGCACGCTGCAGGAACTTGACCGCTTGTGGCGCTCCAGCGATGAAGGCAGTATCCGCCATCACCAGCGAGAGGGGCCATGCCCAGTGATCAGCACCAGACTCCTGCAGGTACACAGCATGGATGGCATCCCATTCCTCCTCGGTCATGCTGTAGACCGTAGCGGGTGGCAAGCCACGCTGGGCGCGGAATCGGTTGTAGGTGGATTGCGTCACTCCCCACCGGGTGGGGTGTGGGTCATACGCTCCCGGCTTGGGGATGTAGTCTCCACCCTCCCTACGCCGGAGGAAGTCCTTGATCCTCGGATCCATCAGACGGGGGTTCCTTGCGATAGGTGAAACGCTTCAGGCCAAACTGGGCCACATCGATGCCAGCCCACAGCAGCACGAACCAGTAGAAGGGCTCAGGCGGTGTGCGCTGGAAGACCAGCACCGCCACCGAGGTGCCCAGATAGACCAGCGAGGAGACGAGGATCCTGAAGGTGGTGGTGGGGAAGGCAAAGAGCCATGACTGGAACCGGCTCATTGTTCATGCTCACGCTTGTAGAGCAAGTCGATCTTCTGCTCGATGCGATCCAGTTGTCCCTGCATCTCGGTGCGCGTGACGTAGTTGGATGCACTGCGTTCCAGCGCATCGAGTCGGTTCATGGAGACACCCCATGTGACCCCTGCCCCGAACAAGGTGCCCAGCAGGGCAAGGACAAGGGGATGCAGGGGACCGTGAGTGTTGGGATTCTTGGGAGACATGGTAGCCGTGGGTGCAGGGAGAGCGGTCATGGGAGGGTCCGTCAGTCGGAGAGGCCAGCCACCTTGCGTCGGACAATGGCGCGGGCTGCCGCTTCCCGCTGGGCTTGAGTGGCCATGGGGAAGTTCTTGTTACGGACAAGGCTGGAGACTCGCTCCACGGCATCGTGCAGCGCTTCAGCCTTCAGGGAGTCACTGGCGTTCTGGTAGACTGGCAGCGACAGCAATTCAGCCAAGCCTACCTTCAGCAGGGCCCCACGGGTACGGACGCGCTCATTGTAGTCCTCTGTGCTCTCGCCGGTCTTGCGTGCCAAGGCGGGAATGTCAGCCTTGACCCGCATGATCTCAGCCACCACGGGATCTTCGTCCAGCGAGGTTGTCCCGAAGAAGCCAAGGGAGCTACCAGCAGCCAATGGCAGGGAATCGCCAAGCTGGGAGAGCTTGGCTGGCACCTCATCGGAGAGGCCGGGTGTGTTGGCCTTCAACCCCTCCACGATGCCACGAGGGGCAGTCCTGACGCCACGCTCCCCACGAGCGAGAGCGGCCACGCCAGCGGGGATGGCCGAGCGTGCCTCATTGGCCACGACGCGGTCGATGTTCTGGTTGTCATTGATGGCCTTGTCCAGATTGGCCATGCCCGTGGCGAGGGGGAGATCCTTGGCGGTCTGGGCGGCTGCTGTGCCGAAGGCACCCACGACGCCGCTGGGGGTGGTGGCTTCCTCGGCACCCTTGGCGATGTTGGCTCCCATGATGAGGGAGGCACCCAAGGGAGCCAAGCGCGTGATGGGGGTCCAGCGATCCCCAACACGGACAGCACCCCATGGGACATTGCCGATGTCGGCACGGGTCTTGTCGCTGGTATCGCCAGACTGTCCCGGATAGCTGGGGGAGAGCATCCCATTCTTGTAGAGCCATGCCCCAATGGCCATCAGGCCAGTCCCGGTCACGCCACGACCGGCACTCTCGACGATCCTGCGCTTGATCTTGAGGGCCTGATGCAGTTCCTCGGCGGCCTTGACGGCATCACCCTCATGCTTGGCCTTGAGGGCAGCAGCCAATGCCCGGTCGAACTCTGGCTTGAGCATGACGCCACGCACAGCGGCACCGATGCCGGAGTAATCCAGCAACTTGTCACCGATGTTGGCACCTGTGGTGGAGAAGGGCAGGAACCAGTCAGCCACTGCATGCGCCACATCCTCAGCACGCTTGCCAGCACCGAGAGTCTGCATGGCCCGTGCAGGGGCACCCTTGAGCTTGCGGGAGATCTCCGAAAGCCACGAGTGATTGCGGAAGGTGATCTGGTTGGCGATGAGCAAGGCATCATCCACATCGACCTGCGGAGGATCCCGCAGCAGTTCCTGCAAGCGTGTGGAGGCCTCCTGCCCACGCAACCCTTCGCGCTTGACCCGTGCCTGCAGCACATCCATCAGGGCCTCCCCACGGGCGGCACGATGGGCGATGCGGTCAGGCAGGGCAGCAAAACGGAAGACGAACTTCTGGTACCCATCAAGGGCTCCATCGATCAGGTTGGCCGCTGAGGCAGGCAAGCCAGCGCGATGGGCAAGGTCGATGTTGATAAGGTGTGGCACGTCGAAGCGACGGATGTTCTCCTCGGTCACGTCGGCCTTGCGGATCTCCTCCCACCACTTGCTGAAGCCCTTCTCCCACAGGGTGGGGAGCTTGATGACTTCAGCCCCTTCACGCATGCCCTCGGGGGCAGCCTTCAGCCATGCCCCCACTCGCCGTGGCGTGATGATGGTGGAGGTAGTCAAGCTGCCAAGGCCAAGCTTGTGGGCGGCATCGCGGTAGCGCAGATCCAGTGCCCGGTCAGCCGCTACACGCCCAATGGAGTTGACCCACTCCAGCCCCTGATTGGTGATGGAGGAGACAAAGTCGAAGCCACGAGAGGCAAGGTTGGTCAGCAGGCCACCCTTGCGGATCGTGGCCAGTTGGGTCGCTACCCCACTGCGATGGAGAGAGGCGATGTACTGCATGATCTCCTCGACCGTCTCACCCTTGTGGCCCAAGTCGCGCTGCTTGGCCACCCAGTCAGCCACTTGCTCCTCTTCACTCTTGACGTGCTTGATGGGTTCTGGTGTGCGGTACTTGCCCTCACGTCCACCCTGCGTGAACTCTGCATGGCCACGCTCCGGCAAGACCTCCTCGGCCTGCCCCACCGTGGGCACGTCAGCCTCAGTGGCTTGCTCCAGCCCCAAGGGCTCCTCGGCTGGACGGACAGGGCGCTCGCGGAGAGGGTTGGTCTCCATCCCCATCTGCTCCCTGAGCCATGCACGCTGGGCCTTGACCTCCTCGGCCTCCAGACGGGCGATCTCCTTCTGGGGGCTACTCAGGGACACCCGGCCCTCGTTCGTCGATTCTAGGGCCATTTCCGGCGATTCTGGGGCCATCCCAGAGGCATCGCCCAACGGGTTGTCGTCGAAGCGCTCAATGCCCAGATCCTCCGGGGCCACTGTCTCCTTTTGGGGACGGGGGGCACTGCGGACCTTGTTGGGCTCCAGTGCCTCGGTGGCCTTGATGGCTTCAGCGTTCTCTTCCTGCCGCAGCAGGTAGGAGGCTCGCTGGTAGATCTCGCGCTCGGCCTCATCGGGGACGCTGGCACCGAAGTCACGGCGGAATTGCTGCACCCAATCGGTGAAGTCTCGCAGGCCATGGGCAAGGTAGGCTACCCCGATGTCCACGTAGTCCTGCAAGTCCTCAGTGCTGATACCGCCAGCGTAGCGCTTGTTTTGCCGTTCCGCCAAGCGAGCCCTCGCTGCAGCAGCGCGCTCGTCGATCTTGGCAAGGAAGGCATCCGAGACCACGGGCTTGGGGGCTGGCTTGGGCTTGGGCGGTGGCACCGGAGAAGGCTGTCGCGCTTCAGGCACAAAGCCAAACAGGTCAGACTGGTTGGGATCGTACAGTTGCCCACGACGACGCATGCGACCCTTGATGGTTTGCCGCAGGGCCTCCACTGCTTCGTTGTTGCCAGCAGCCTTGGCTGCCGTGAACCGCTGGGCCAAGGCGTAATCGTTGCCTTGCTGGAGGTTGTTGGCCATCTGCGTGATGGTGGTGCGCTCATCGGGGCTGAGGGGACGACCCAGTTCACGCTCACCACGGATGATCCACGAGGCAGGATCATCCACCAAGGCTGCATGGATCTTGGCAGCATTGAGGTTGCGTCCAGCCTCGCTCTCACCGCGAGAAACCCTGATGATGGCATCATCCAGATGCTGCTGGACCAGCGCCAGTTCCTCCTCGATCAGCCGACGCGACTCGCCAGAGGCTTCCTTCCAGCGAGCCAGCAAGCCAGCCTCACGTTCAGCCAAGGTCGTGATCTGGCGACGAGTAGCCAAGGAGGCTGCCCGGTAGTTCACGGCCTCATGCAAGCGCTTGGGCAGGGTGGCAGGATCCAAGGCATCAGCCGCTGCACGCACCTCATCCCATGACTCGGTGCGCTTGGGGATGCCACGACTCTCCTCTGCCGTCTCCAGCACACGCTCCTCCAGCACGCGCCTCCCCTCGGGAGAGACGCTGTAGGCTGGAGTGTTCAGGTAATCCCTTGGCCGGAGATCTTCCTTGCCGAGAGCGCCACGGCGACCACGCAAACCCCCACGGGGCGTGTATTCGCCAACGAACTCCTCGGGCCACAGGAAGGCCTTTTGCTCCGCGTACACCGAACCGGGCCCGACCCGGTTTTCGGCTGCGCGGGGACCGTAGTTCACCCATGAGTTCTGCCCACGGGTTTCTGTTGCCATGGCCCTGCGCGCCTTCGGTGAATACATGGGCGAGTGATCCCGGAACGCCAGTTCCTCGCCCTTGGGGCCGAATTGGTTCCCATGCTTGGCGTGACCGAAGAAGTCATGCACGGCCCGGAACAGGTTGTTCTCTTCCGGCGTCAGCAGGG
Organism: uncultured Vicinamibacterales bacterium; assembly: GCA_964481395.1. Classification (GTDB taxonomy): domain Bacteria; phylum Acidobacteriota; class Vicinamibacteria; order Vicinamibacterales; family JAKQTR01; genus JBFMFH01. The sequence goes on along the minus strand of CAYZYG010000032.1, from coordinate 31,906 downwards.
GATGGTCGCCCTCCTTGGAACGAAAGACCTTCAAGCGCTTGTTGGTGCGAAGATCTTCCATCATTTCGGCTGAGTTGCGGTAGGGATCCTCGTCCACAAACTCGATGCGGTAGCCAGCCTTGACAATCCGCTCATACTGGGCCTTGGTCTCATCCACAAAGGCCCGATAGGCGGCACGGACAGCGGGGTCGCTGGACTGGTCTGGCGTGCGCTCGTAGTGCTCTGCCATGCGACGGGCAACGCCCTCATCGACCTTGTCGATGGGGGAAAGCTCCCCGCCCCTGATCCCGGCATCCCTGCGGTACTCGGAGGCGATGCGGGATACGTCCGTATTGCCCTCACGGCCAGTGTGGGTTGCGTCATTCGCCCTAGTGGGGTCGAAGGAGGGATTCTCGACCGAGGCACCACGGCTCAGGTGGTAGGCTGAGTGCTGGTTGCGTTGCTCCATGGCACGCTGCGCCAAGCCTGCATCCTCGATCTCCTCGGCAGGCTCCAATACCCAATTCCCGTCCTCGCGCTTCCATCCCCCCAACCGCAAATCCGGGTTCTCGTCGAAGAGTCTGCGATTGACCCGGATGGCCTCCTCGATGGCCTCCTGCGTGGGAGCATCCACGACAAGGGAGCGACCAAGGCCACCCACCATGTGGCCACCCTCACTGAGGAAGCGATTCTGCTGCAGGTTGAAGGTGAAGCCATCAGGCCTGCTGGGCACCCCCTCCACCAGCGAACGCACCACGTCGTCGGCTTGATGGGGACCGAAGTGCCCAGCCACTCGTGGCATGGACCCCTCCAAGGCCCCCAAGACCTTCCATCCCCCCGCAGCGCCAAGGCCTGCACCAGCCAAGGCTCCCAGCAGGATGTTGCGCTGACGCTCCTCGGGAGTGCTGGCTTCGATGCTGGCTCCTGCCGCTCCACCAGCAAGACCACCAGCACCAGCACCACCCATGCCACCCAGCATGCGCAGGGCACCACCGCCATCACCACCCACGAAGCCACGCTCGGAGGCCATGACGACCTTCTTGGCCTCCTCGGTGGTACGGGCACGACCACCATGGCCCAGTACCTTCCTGCGGACCTCGGCATTGCGTGGAGCGTTGGCACGATCCATCAGGGTGCTGCGAAGCATGTCCTTGTCGATGACATCCTCGCGGCGCTTCAGGGCATCGCGCAGCTTGGCCTTGGGCAATGGCTCCACGTCGCCACTCTTGCCCACCCTCGTGATGGAGGGCAACTCCAAGTGTCCACCCTCGAAGACCTCCTTGTGGTGGAGATCTGGCAGGGCATCCACATAGTCGCTGGTCCCTGAATCGGGGACGCCACCATCGGCCCATCGACGCTTCTCCATGTACCATGCACGAGACTGCACCTGTGCCGGGGTGATCTTCAGTCCAGTGCGCTCGGAGAGTTCCTTGGCCAGACGGGTGTAGGCTTCACTGATGACGCCATACTCGGTGGCAAGGGGGGCATCATCCAGTACCCATCCCTGCTTGCGCTTGACTTCACGCACATACTTCAGGGCACGACGAGCTTGACGGATGATCCAGACATCCACCGTGACCGGATCAAGCTTGCCCATCAGGTTGAGCCAGTAGGATCCCGTCTTGGGGCCAAGGATGTCATAGATGCCACCAGTGCGGGTCTTGTAGTCGGAGTTCTTGAGCAAGTCCTTGACGAGGCCCTTGATGGCCTCATCACGATTGAGCCCCTTGTCGAGGTAGCGCTGAAGCTCCTCCCTCAGCCTGCCAAGGGCAGCATCGTGGGTGCTAGCAGCGTAGCGATGCCCCTGCACCCCATCACCCGTGGCCCGGAAGCGCTCAAAGACCTCCTTGCCTGCACTGTTGCTGATAACGTCACCGAAGTCACCCTTGGCCCAGAAGCGATTCCAGAGATCCAGAGACGATTGCAGGTTCGATGGCGGATTGGCTCCACCAGACATCGCAGCCAGTGCGATCTTGAAGAAGCCACGGCGACTCTCGGCGTACTTGGCACCATCTGCAGTGGCCTCAGCGAACTCCTCTGCCGATTCCCCCTTCAGTCGCTTCGACCTGAGTTCTGGACGTTCAGCAGCCAGACCCTCATCCATCTTGGGGACATCATTGAACCAGCTAGCGCCAGATTCCTTGGCGTTGGTGGTGAAGTCATCCACCAGCTTCTGCGTACCACGCTCACCGTGCAGGCCATCAGTCATGCTGCGAACCAAGTCATCCTTGATGGTCGCAATGGCTTGCTCGGTCTGCTCGGGCGTGATGGAGCGATTGAGGATGATGGCATCTGGATGGGCACGCATGGCAGCCGTGCCTGTCTCGTTCACCGTGACGCGAGTAGCTGGACCAGCCGCATCGGCACTGTGGACAGCAAAGTCCACGGCAAGGTTGGGTCCATCCCTGTTCAGCGCTGGAACTCGCCGGGCACCCTTGGCCATGCGACCACCGACCGCGCCAGCCTCGTTGCGGACAAGATCCAGAGCCCCCTGCAATCCCTCAGCGCGACGGAGAGCTTGCCGCGTAGCCTGCACGCCACGCTCGATGGCCTCTACCTTGCGAAGCGCCCCAGCGACCCCCATCAAGCCTACAGCGGGACTGATGGGATCGACAAAGCCACCAGCGAGGCGAGCAATGGAGCCAGCCGTGCTCTCTGGCTCTGGGGCCAATCCCTGCACGGTACTGACTGACTTCCCCATGGCATCCAGCAAGGAGCCACCCGAGAAGGCCTTGTCGTATCCGGGCAGCAATTCCCGATGGGGGATGCCGAGGGCATCACTGCCACGGGTGACGAGGAGATCAGGAGCCCGCAGCAGGAACTCTCCACCCTCGGCCAAGCCAGTGAGCCCCTGACCCACCACCTCTTGCGTGGTGCCAAGAGGATCCTCCTTGAACTCCGTGCCGACCTTCTTGGCCACCCTGCCCACAGCAGGAACCACACGCTCTGGCGTGATGGCGCTGAGGGGCTGCATGCGACGACCAAGCCATGCCACGGGATCCTTGGTCGGCTCCGGCACAGCAGCCATGGGGCGATTCTGCTCGTCATAGACGACATTCACGCCGGGTTGCAGGCTGGCAATCGGGGTGAGTGGACCCATCTCCGTCGTGCCGGGCTCAGTGGGCTCGTACTCAGCCACCTCGGAGGGGGAAACACCCAAAGCCCCCGCCAGCAATTGCCGCTCCGTGAAGGAGCGACGACGGCCAGCAAAGGGCGGAACCCCTGCCCCACGGAGAAAGTCGAGTGGCTTCCGTGGCGACAGCGGAAATGGGGGGAACTCGGGATCAGCCAAGACCCTACTCTCCAGTCAAGGTGGAGCCGAAGACGTTCTCCTTGGGCCGGATGACATAGCCCGCTGCCTCTTCCTTGCTCATCCCCGGATGGGCTGCCATCTGGGCTGCCAAGCGCCGCTGGAAGACAGGATCGTTGCCAAAGGCGGCAATGTTGGCGATGCCACGATTGCGCAAGCGCTCACGCTCGGTGACGTTCTCGGGATCGGGAGCACGCTCACGACCAGCCCGTGCCGCTGCCGCTGCTTCGCGGTCTATGGCCTGTCCGGCGTTCAGGGCTGCATAGGCCAGATTATCCACGGCATCGTCGGTGGAGGGCGTGTAGCCCACACCGGGAGCGACCTCGCGTGGACCCTGCAGGTAGGCATAGGCCTTGGCGCGCTCACCCGCCTTCAGGGCTGGCAGGGCTGCCGCTGCAGCCGTGTAGTCGGCACGCTGGCGGTTGAGACCCTCCCGGATCTCGTCGATGCGCCCCTGACGGGCTGCCCCGTAGCCACCCACTGACTGGCCAATGTCGAGGCCACCAGTGAACTCGAAGGGGGTACTCTTGACGTAGTTCTCTGCTGCGACAAGGTCCACTCCATCCATGCCCTTGAACTGCCCCGTAAGGAAGTCGGCAGCCTTCTTCTCCTGCCGCTCCTTGGCCTCTCGTTCAGCCTTGGCCAAGTCCAACGCCAAGCGAGTCTCCGAGATGCGCTGGTTGGCCTCCCATCGCTCCCTGTTCTCGGCTTCCTTGGCTGCAAGCTTCTTTGCTTGCTCGTCTTCGACGCTCTGGTTGTAGAGGGCACCGCCAAGGGTCGTTCCGGCAGCGGCAACCCCTCGACCCAGCCGATCCCAGAATCCCATGGTTACGCCCCCAGAAGCTGCAGCATCAGTTGCAGTTGCTGCTGGTCATATCCCAGCAGGTTCCCCAGCGCCTGCGAGCGGTCGCTGGCATACTGCTGTGCTGCCTGCGTCTCGATCTGCTGGGCAAGGTCAGCCTGCGCCCGAGACTGCTGCACGCCCAAGTCGCCCAGACGGCCACCGTAGTTGGTGGAGTCCAGCAAGCCACGAGAGGCCATCTCGTCCTGCAGGCGAGAGCGCTGGGTGTCGTAGCCCTCTGACAGCAAGCGATTGAGGCGGGTGAAGGTGTCAGCCGCCATCGAGGAGGTGTAGGCTGAGGGGTTCTGGTAGTTGTGCAGGAGATCAGCACCCATGTCGAAGTCCTGCGGTGCCTGCCCAGTCGCTGGCGTCTGCGGTGGAGCCATCGGGTTGGCCGGTTGCTGCTGCCCACCACCCAGCATCTGCGTCATGCGTTGCCGGTAGTTGCCATTGCCCATCAGGGCAGGATTCTGCCCGTAGCCGTAGCTGCGCCGGTTGGTGCCCGGAGCGAAGCCTTGCATGGGCTGCATGGGCATGCGCTGCACGGGAGGGGCAGGACGGGCGAAGCCCTGCTGCTGCAGGGTGCGAAAGGTCGGAGCTTGCTGGACGGGCTGCTGTGGCGCTGCAGGCTGCTGTGGCTGGGCCTGCTCTTCCCGCGAGACAGCGGGGCGCTTGGTCTGGGGAGCGGAGTATGCCATGGGATCAGCCGTTCATCCGCCCGAAGAGGTCGGCCATGAGTGGAGGGCGACGGACAGTAGTGGCATCGGCATCCTGCATCTTGCCCTTCTTCAGGAGGTAGCTGTAGTTCACCGGATCAGGAGCCGCTACCGCATCGCCCACATACTGGCCGGGAGCGCGATGACCCATGCGAGCCATCAGCATGGCAATGGCCTTTTGCCGCAGGGGCGAGGTGGCCTTCTGCCGCAGCAACTGGTTGGCGAAATTGGCCCGAGCGAGATCCTTGTCCTCGTCCTCGCCACCACCAAGCAAGCCTCCGAGGAGTTGGCTACCGGCCATGATGCCAGCACCGAGCAATGGACCCATGATGTTCTATCCTGTGTTGAGGGAGCTAGGCTTCAACTCGGAAGACTTGCCAGAAGATGGCTACTCCGGGAGAGGCAGCCGTGCCAAGGTTGATCTGGAACGAGGTGGCAGTCCGGTTGGTGATCCAGACTGTGGTATTGTAGGTGGGAGTGGCCACCACGCAGTAGTTTCCATCGGGTTCAGCGCGTGGCAGCGTCACAGTGTGCGAGGTACCGGAGGTCGGCTGTGCAATCCCCACCCCACCCGGACGCAGGAAACGGTACCGCAGTACCTCCCACTGCTTCTCGATGACGAGGGGGACTGGCCCCGTGAAGGGCTTCACTGCCCTCGCTCCTCCAGCGGGAAGTAGTCGATCTCCAAGGGACCATAGGTGGGTGTCTGCGTGTAGGAGGCCGAGGAGTCCTCCACCTCGATCTCGATGGCATAGAATCGTCCCCCGATGGCGGAGCGGAAGATGCCAGAGGGGTTGATGCGGCCAGAGACGGGGATGTCGCTGCTCACGACGAGGTCATCAGTGCCACCATCGGCTCCACCGAAGAGTCCCTGCACCCAACGAGCACTCTTCTCCAGAAAGGGCTCCCCGCCATCGAGGGGATTGGTCTGGAAGCGTGCCGTGATGAGGGCATCGTTGTCGTAGTTGTAGATGGGGCTCAGGTCACTGCCAAAGGCTCGCTGCACATGGATCGTGGAGCCACTGTCAGTCCCCACGGCGAAGCCATCACGGGTGGAGACGAGCACAGACAGGTCCAAGGGACCAGCGGCACTGTTCAGGATCCAGTATCCCTCCCAGATCCCCAATGTCGCATTGAAGACAGCGATGTGGCCAGTATCGGCAGTCAGGAACCCCACACGGTCGCGATCCAGTGAGGCGATGCGCTGGGGGGAGCCGTAGCGGAATACCGGGCCACGCAGGTTGAAGATGTTGCGGGAGATGTTGTCCACCCCCATGCCATTGGTCCGGCATGCTCCATCGGGCCCGAAGAAGTAGGCGTAGCCATCATGGACGTGGGCATAGTGCTCCGAGGAGCCCGTATCCGCATCCAGCAGGGAGGTGCCTGTCTGGATCGAGATGTCGTCTTGCGACCATCCCGTGAAGACGGAGATCCCACCGGCGTGCAGGGTCAGCAAGCCACCCGAGACCGCTGCCAGCGAGACAGGTTGCCCGATGGAAGCTGGATGGATGATGACCACACCACCACCACTGCCCGAGACCCCCAAGGAGTCCCCATCACCCAAGCCCGAGTAGTGAAGCTCAGTGAAGCCAGTCGCGCTGTTGTAGTACAGCCCGAAGAGCCTGTTGTTGTAGACGGCAAGGGAGGTGAACGCCCGAGCGGCCCCACCGAAGGTGGGGGTCGTGATCCCACCGCCAAGGCCTACTCGGAACAGGGCCACGCCAGCAGTGGATCCGTCGCCGCCACTGACGTACAGCACAGTCCCATTGACCCCGGAAGTCCTGAACTCGACGCCGCTGGCATAGGCGAAGTTGCCCAGCGATGCCATGGGGCCAGCCGAGCCAATGTTGGTCCAGCTATGGGAGGAGGTCGAGTCAAGGTCGTACTGGTTGGAGCGGAAGACATCGAGGTCACTGGCACTGCCGGGAGCCAGCGTGATGCAGAAGAGGTTGGATCCGGGACTCTCCCAGATACCCCGTACCCCACCTGCGCCGAAGTAGTCCACTTGCCTGATGCCACCACGACGAGCAAGGAGACCACTGGGCATGACCCCAACATTCTCCATGATGGAGCAAGTGTGGGGAGGGGTCAGGAAGTTCTTTCCCGCCAACTCCCCCGGCCACCAGCCCCCACTGTAGGACTGCTGGCGAACGCGAGCGGCATTGTTCACAGGGTGGATCCCCACAGGAGTGGATCGTCAAAGGCCTTCCATGTGGGCCCTTGCGCTGTCAGGCGACCCAGCGAGGCGTAGAGGTCTCGCCGCAGTTCCTCGGCCAATCCCTTCATGGCCCCGGCGGGATTGGCCTCCGCTCCAGCCTTGGAGCCCAGCATGTAGGCGGCAGCTTCCAGCAACACCACATCCTCGTACTCGGCAGGGAAGGTGAAGGTGGAGCTTTCATCGGCCAGACTGTGCTGGGGCACTGGCAGGTAGTTCAGCAGGAACGTGGCTGACTTGGAGGCTTGCTTGGGCAGTGCCAGCACGGAATCACCCTCCTCCATCCAGACATACTGGAAGGGTGCCCCCAGATCCTCGGAGAAGGGGAAGTCGCTCAGGGCCACTGGGGCATAGGGTCGCTCATCGATCTTCACCCCCAGCACCCGGTAATGACGCCGGGCGTTATCACCGGAGCCCGTATCCAGCCCAGACCGTGCATAGCGACCATTGGCGTCGGAGGCGATGGTCACGCGCTGCACGGCGTAGTAGGGACTCATGTCCAGCAACTGACGCCACTCACGAAGCTGCACCATGCCGATGGTGCGATCCACGAAGCCACCGGCGGTGATGTCCCACCGGGTGGAGCGAGCAGCGTCCATCAGTTCCAGCGTGCGAGTGCGGGCATCGGCCTTGTTCATCGCGTGCGTTTACTCGTCGCTCAGGGGATCAGGGATCTCGACTGTCTTCTTGCCACGCTTGCGGGCAGTCCTTACCCGGTCCAGTACCTCTTCGGTGTAGTACTCGATGTTGCCATTGCGGAGCTTCTGGTCCTCATTCCACTTCAGCACCTGCTCCACCACCTCTCGCGGGGCGAGGGTGTTGCGGTGCAGGATGCGGCTCAGGGCACCCGGCATCTGCTCGATGGGGCAATCCACGGGAACATCGCCAAGGTAGTCGAAGCAATGGTCGGGATTGGTCGCTGCACGACGTGGATCATTCTCCATCCACGAGAGACACACGATCCACTTCTCGACCAAGCGCGAGAAATCGCCCCCATCAGTCGAGTCGTTGTAGGCCGACTGGATCCTCCGCACATGGAGGCGGGGATCGATCTGGGCAATACGCTCCCGGATCTCGGAGGGGATGTCGAATTGGCTGCCGGGAATGGCAAGGCGAGACATGGAAAACCTCTAGTGTGGTGGTGGCACAGGGAACAGCAATGGGCGAGGTGGAGAGTTGAACTCCACAGCGGGGAGGTCGCCCCCCATCCGGGGCTCGCACCGAAGGAACTACTCGCGGATCGCGCTCTCGACGCAGAACGAGATGCCACCAGTGGGCTGGGTGCTGATCGCGCCACCCGAGACCACCTGTGCCTCGATCACGTCGCCCTCCTGCACCGTCAACTGCGCATCGGTCAGGCCCGAGGTCAGGGCGACCTCAAACGAGCGCAGGGCAGTCCGGGAGAGCAGGGTCGTGGTAGCCGAGAGGGTGACATCCCCACCGGCTGACCGCTTGAAGAACTGCACCGTCAAGGCAGAGCCAGAGGCCGGTGCTGCCGATCCCACCTGCACCGACAGGCGCTCGATGAAGCGCTTGCGGAAACCACCTGGAATCACATAGCGGGTGGTGGCTGAGGCCGTGAGGGGAGTGGTCCCCACAAGGGTCAGCCCGTCGAGGGTGGGAGCAATCCCGAAGCGACCGGGACGTGGCTGGAAATGCTTGATGGACATGGTTTCCTTCTGTGGCCAAGGCCACGGTGTCTGAAGAGGGAGGGGGTGGGTGGAGCCCCTGCACCAGAAGGTACAGGGGCTCAACTACCCTTCTACATCGCGTGTGTGTAACGCTCGGTGTCGGTGTAGCCGACGATGGAGCCATGCGCATTGCGCTGGATCACGCCGAAGTTCCAGTATGCCCCGAAGTCATACTCGTAGGCATCCCGACCCGCCACGAACCGCCACGGGCCGACCCCCTGATAGCTCAGGGGCTGGAAGTCCATCAGGTCCACCCAGATGAGGGAGGGCAGGTGGAGCAGGTACACGGTGCCAGCAGGGCACCAGTAATCCGCCACCATGTTCAGGCCGCACACCTGCACGGCCTTGAAGCCACCCTTCAGTTCCACCTTCGGAGCCATCTGCCACTGCCGCTGGGGCAGGAAGCTTTCGGCCACACGCTTGATGATGCCGGGCGTGGTCAGGAGAAGGAACTCATCGGGAGCCGTCATCGGATCCTTGCCGCTCTTCGAGGCCACCAACTGCGCCAGCTTCCACACATCCATCTCGTTGGGCTGGTTGGCATCGGGAGTGTCGGTGCCAGCGGTCAGGGTGACTGCATTCCACCGGGCATAGGTCGAGGCATCGATGCCGTGGAGTGCGTTGTAGCCCGCACCACGGTTGCTGATGTTGATGAGGCCGTTGACGGAACGGTTGTAGGCATCGTCCGAGGCGGTCGAGGCCACCACGAGGTCAGTCGCCTGCACGGCGTTGTTGGCCGGGGTGAAGACGATGGTCACGTTGTCGCCAGACACCGTGGCCGAGGTGATCGTGTGCTGGTAGGCACCGTTGCGCAAGGTGGCACCCGTGGTGTCACGGAAAGCCACCGTCATGCCCACATCCAGCGTGAGGCCACCCTGACCAGCGCCAGCCAGACCGTAGGGGCTGGTGCAGACGATGGTCGTGGTGTTGGTGACAGAGCCGACGAGGGCCTTGACGCCACGGCCATCGCCGTGCAGGGCCTCCTGCTGGCCCAGCTTGGCTGCATCCATCGCTTCCTGCATGATCTTGCGAGCGAGCGGGACGAAACCAGCCTCACTGTTGGCGGTACCCTGAATCGCCAGTGCATCGATCACACGGGAGACGTAGGAACGCTTGATGCCGATGTTGCCCTGCTTTTCCGTCGCGGCAGCCGAGGGCGGGAAGTAGCCCGCATCGGAGAAGGTCATGCCGGTTGGACGGGTCAGGACCACGTCGAAATAGACCCCGTTGCCACCCCAGCGTGCGCTGGCCATGCCGGGCTTGAGCTTCTTGGCATTGGCGAGCAGGGGGGTCAGGATCGGGAAGGCCTGCGTGCGGAACTTGGTGTAGACGTTCTTGAGGACACCGCTGATAGTGGTGTCCGTGATGAGAAGAGGTGCGCTCATGGGTGTTTAGGAGGTGCCCCCGAAGATGGGGTCGTTGAAGATGTCTTCTGCCTTGGTGATGGTCACTGGCTTCGCTGCTGCCGCCTTCGGTGCGGAGCCTGCGACAGGAGGGGCAATGACCCGAGCGACGTGTCGCTGGGCTGCCTGTGCCTTGGCCTTCTCAGCCTTGGCTTCCTGTTGTGCAGTGGCCGTGGTCGCTGCGATCCGGGACTTGAACTGCTCGCGGACGGTGTTCGCGTACTGGGCGATCTCCGTCTCCACCAGCGCCTTCAGTTCCGGCAGCTTCGCGGGAGGGACTCGCCCATTCACCGTGAAGCGTGGAATCTCCAACGCCAGACGGCCAAGGAGCAAGTCCTCGGTAACGCCCTCGTCGGGTGCCACATGGGTCAAAAGAGCCGGATAGAGTTCGTCAGCCGTGAAGGCTCGAATCTGTTCCGCCTCAGCCTGCTGGGCAGTGTGTTCGCGGTGAGACCGGAGTTCAGACTCTGCCCGCTCTGCCCTCCGCTCAGGACTCTGAGCGTCGAGATATGCAGTACGGGCGCGGTCGAAGAACTCAGGGTCGCTGAACACCTGTGAGAAGTAGCGGTCATACTCAGCCAAGTCAGCCTGCATCTTGGCAGCTTGCTCCTGCAGGGCCTTGTTGGACCCCGACAGTTCCTGCACCTGCCGCGCCGAGGCGGTCTGCTGCTGGGCAAGATGGACCACCTTGTCCAGCGTGTTCGAGACATCCTTGCCATCAGCCCGGTAATCCAGCCTGATCTGGGAGAGGTCACCCTCCACCCCTCGCACGCTGAACTTGGTCAGGTCGGTCTTGTACTCGACCGGTGGAGCTTCAGCGGGAGCCTCCTCGGTCGCTGGGGCTTCCTCAGTGGCCGGTGCCTCCTCCTTGGCAGGCTCCCCCTCAGGGGTCGCCTTGGCGAAACGGCCAGTCTCGGGATCTCGTGCCTGCCCTGTCGGGGCAGGGGTCTCCTCGGTCGCTGGAGCCTCAGCGGCAGGAGCCTCTGCCGGAGCTTCAGCGTCAGGGGCAGCCTCGGGCAGGGCCGACAGGCCCAACTCCTTGGCAAAGGCGGCATCGTCCAGCGACAACAGGGTGGTAGCGTCAGAAGCGAACTGATTGTCCATGGAAAGCCTCATGGGAGGGATGAAACCGGGTGGCCGGGAAGGCTGCACCCGCTAGGATAGGGCTATTTCGCGTCAGGATGCCCTAGGAACGACGATCAGGGGAGGGGCCTTACTGGATGGCCTGCATCTGGTCAAACTGCCTTCCAGCGGTCGTATCGTCCCCAGCGAAGGGTCCAGCGTTCTGCGTCTGCACCATCTGGGCTTGCAGGGGGGTCGCTGCAAGGGGGGAATCCGCCCCTGCCGCCATGGTAGGCTGGGCCTCTGGCTGGGTGCCAGCCTCTGGCCCTGCCGGAGCGCCAGAGGGGCTCCCCATGCCGGGCTGTGGGGGCATGCCAGCCGCCTTCATGGCAGCCTGATTGGCCAGCATCTGCCAACGCTGCCATGCAGCCTCCCTGATCATGGGGTCAAGGTTGTCGGGCAACAGCAACTCGCGCTGCAGGATGTCCTGATGGATGGCTTCATCGTCCACCCACAGCATCGGAAGCGCGTTGGGATCTCCGCTCTGGCGGATCGCCTCCACCACGCGACGGGCTCGGGATTCCTGATCCTCGTCGGGGCTCTGGATGCCACGGGTCCATGCGAAGGGGAAGCGACGGCGGAACTCGCGTGGATCGATCAGGCCCTTGCTCTGCAAGTCGTTCAGGACGAACAGGCGCAGCGAGCGTGGCATGGGCATCATGGTCTCTGGATCCACGAAGACATCCGTCACACCGTCGATGTCATCCGAGCACAGCACCCGAGCCAGATCGGGGCGACCCTCACCCACCACGCCCAGCGTCCGATCCATCTGGTATCCCCACCGGCACCATGCCAGTGTGATCTTGGCCCACTCCTGCATGGCCTCTGCCGCTGCTGTCACGTCAGGGGCAAACTGGCGCTCCAGTTGCTCCCGGATGGCGAGGATGGCTCGACCGGACTGATCGTCCGTCATCTGCCCACGGGCCACATCATTGTAGCCCGACATATCCTCGAAGCTCTTGATCTCCCGGTCCAGCAACTCCTTGGCGTCGTTCCCCACCGACATCTGCTGCATGGGCTTGATGAGGTCATCGAAGGGCCGTGCATCACGCACCGTCATCACATGGGTCTCGCCAGCCGTCATGGTCTCGCTGACGATGGCTCCCTCACGGGCGATGACCTTGCCGCCAGCATTGGTCCGTACTGCCTGCACCCAGCGGCTCTTGACCATGTTGATGCGCTGCTGGGCCTCCAACCACTGCACCATCCGTGGCTGGGGGAAGAAGGAGGGATCGCTGGTCCCATCGCGGAACACCGCCACCGGGATCACCCCCGGCAGGAGTGGCCCCACGAAGACCGCATAGCATCCCACCGACCGCACCATCAGGCCCTCCGGCAACAGGGCCGAGGGCACCACATACAGGGTGGTCACATTGATGGTTGGATGCCCCTTGAGAAGCTGGTCGATCTCGGGTTGCTCATAGCCACCCTTGAACAGCCCACTCATGCGGATCTGGGCACCCGGACCCTCTTGCGTGCTGTTCTTGTCGAGGATCTGCGGGCCGTAGCGGGCCACCATGGGTGCCGAGGGGCACACCTCCTGCACCAGCAGGTACTCTGGAGGCACCGAGAACGAGGCACCGGGACTGACCCGGATCTGCTCCACCCGACGCACCCGAGGCACGATGTCGCCCAAGGGGACACGCTCCGTGGCTCCAGCCGCAGCCTGCGAGCCAAAGACCGGCAACTCCTCCCATGGACCCTTGTCGGCATCCCACAGCAACTCGATGAAGGCTACCCCGTCCGTGCCAGCCCAGAACTTGGCCTCTCGACGGATCCCCTCCATGCGCTGATTGTCGAACTGGTACTCCAGCAGCGCCTGCGCTGCCTCGGCCTTCTTCATGTCCTCCGGGTCACTGGAGGCAGGATTGGCCCGGAAACCGGGACGGTTCTCGCTGACCACCTGTGCCCGGAGATCCAGCGCAGGGCCGACGAGGTTCTCCACCACCCGCACCGTGTCGCGGGAGGCCGTAGGGGCTCGCCATGGCTGCCCATTGGCCGAGGAGATCCACTGGATCCCCTGCCGGAAAAGTCGGTTCCGTTCAACGAGATGGATGATGGGAGACATCGATTCCGATGTCTTATCCCACAAACTTTGGGACCAGTGCGACCATGCCGTCCGGGAGAAATCGTCCACGGCAGCAGGGAACTCGGACCCGTAGACCTCGGTGAAGTCGGTTGGTGAGCCCGCCCCAAGAAACTCTCGACCCACCTCCTCGTTCTGGACCGGGATCTCGGGAGCGGGCTCCTCTACGGGCACCGCCAGTTCCAGTTCCTCGGTCGGGATGTCGAGTAGTTCGTCGGGGTTCATCGCGGGCTCATCTCAGAGCGGAAGTGGGCTGCCACGGCATTCCAGTCCCGAAGCTCGTTATAGAGTTCCTGCATCCGATCCAGTGCTGCCTGCTGCGCCCATCGCTCGCTCTCCATGGCAGCAAGCGACATCAGGACTGCAGGCATCGGCTCTGGTTGCCACGGAGCAGGGACAGGGGCAGCTACGGCAGGCTCGCTGGGCCGGATGCGGGAGTACCACATCTCGGCCCGATGGGCGAGGTAGATCGCAGTGGCACACAGGAGCACAACCGACAGGAATCCCCACATGCTTACCACGCAAAGTCGTAGGTCACCAGCAGGGAGGACGGGTTGGAGAGTGCCGTGCTGGTCACGCTGCCAGCCGCGATCAGGGTACCCGTCGAGCCACCCTTGGTGTTGCTGGTAGTCAGGAACGCCCCACCCAGCGTCTGCGAGCCTGCATTGATCGAGAAGGAGCCCGGAGAGGCCGTGTTGGTCAGGGAGCCAGCCGTGCCGCCAGCCACACCCACCCACGTTGGGCGAGTGGCGTTGGAGTAGCCAGTCAGTTCCGTCCACCCCGCATGCGAGGCCATGGTATCCGAGGCTGCGATGGTGGGGGTGGAGGACATGATGCCAAGGTAGAAGCTGGTCACCGGGCTGACCGCGATCAGGGCTGAACCGGAGATGTAGGTTCGCCCGACGTTGACGATCAGGTTGGGGAACTCGACGACATCGAGCACGCGATGGCCGCTCTTGCCGCCCAGTACCGTGATGCGGAAGATCCCCGAGGGGAACACCCGCTCAAGGGCATGGTCAAGGGATGGAGTCATTGGGGTTCCGGGCTAGAGAAGGCCATGAAGGCGGATCACGAATACCGCAGGGATGGAGCCGGTTTCCACCGACACCGTGTCACTCAAGCTGATGGTCTCAGTGCCCAAGGGCAGATCGAGACCAGTACCGACGCTGTCGTAAAGCGTGAACGTCTCGGAGCGGGAAGTTCCCGTGTCCCCCAGTTCCGCGATGTCGAGGATGAAGTACCCGTACTCGTAGGTGCCAGTCTGGGTGGGATTGACCCCCGTGGTCACCGTGGGAGAGGCACCAGCCTCCGTCACGATGCAGGTGCCTCCACCGTCCTGAGCGATGGAGGTCTGGATGGTACCACCGCCTCCAGCCGTGAAGGCGGTCAGCGAACCGCCGCCAGTCTGGCCAGCACCACTCAGGAACACCACCAGATGCCCCGGAGTCGAGGCAATGGCTGCCGTGTATTCGGCCAAGCTAATATCGTCATCATAGCCACTGGAGGAGGCCGAGATCTGGATGACCCCGGTCCCAGAGAGCGTGATGATCGAGAACCCCCGAACCGAGGTGCCAGAAACCGAGAGGGTCTGGGTACCTGTGGGTGGTGATTCCAGCGACAGGAGCCGAAGGGCGCGATAGGTGGGATAGCTGATCGTATCCAACACCGTCATCGCCACCCCGCCAAGGGTCGCGGTGGCGTTGGGCGTCTCGCCGGTAATCTGCCGCACCACTACCAGCGCCAGATTGGCTCCAGCCGGAACCGTGTGGCTCAGGCTGGAGCTATAGACGGAAGAGGCAGATTGGGCCGATTCAACGACAAGCGTCATCAGACAACCTCAGTGATGCGGGTCACGCCACCCGTCAGCGAGGTCACCCCACCACCACCGCCCCCACCGCCGCCGGAGACGTAGTACGAGGGAGTGTCGGTGATGCTGATGGAGTCTGCAACGGGAGGATAGGTGACACCGGAGACGGTTGCCGTATCCGCAATCGAAATCGTCTCCTGCAGGCTACGACTTTCGGAGGGCGGGGAGCCTGATTCCAGCCAGACACCGCTGGCCCAGACTCCAACCGCCCACACATTCGCTGCCCACATGGATTAGACCGGACGGAACTCGTTACCGTTCACGCCAGCACCCTGCAGGGTCACACTGTTGATCTGCAGCACGTTCACCGGCTGGCGAGTAGTCCCGTCGCAGTACGCTTCGAGGTTATCGGCAGCGGTGGCATCGCCACTCACCTGCGTTACGTTCACTGGCTGCGGCGTGGTACCATCGCAGTAGGACTCCAGTGCATCGGCTGCAGCGGTATCGCCGCTGACGGCGATCACATCCACCGCCATGCGCCCACTCACCAAGGCTGCCGGGAGACGGGTCTGGATGTCGTTGGTGTCGCTCTGGATGCCCGACAACTGGGTATCCATGTTCGCTGAAGCCATGCCAAGGGCAGAACGCACTCCAGCCGCATCCAGTCCACCACCGCTGGTGATGGCGGCCACGGTCACCGAGGAGACGGTGCTACCGTTGTCGAAGAACGTGTTGAAGTTGTCGGCGGCAGCGGCTGTCACCGAGTCACCACCGATGGCGACGATGTTGACCGCCGAAGGTGCCGTCACGCTGGCAGGAGCCGATCCGAAGATCTTGTAGGTGATGGTCCCGCTGGGGGTCACCGTCCATGTATCCACGGTCACCGAGTCACCCGAGAGGGCATTGCCGGTGATGAGGCGGAACTGCCAGTAGCCCTGCGTCGAACCGTAGACCCCGATCACGTTGCCGATCAGGACATCGTCCGCGAAGGCCGCTGCAGCGCGAAGCACCACCCCCGTGCCGGAGGCCGACTGGGCAGTACCCTGATCCACGATCCCGAGGAACGGAACCGGGCCAGCCGTGTCGTCGAAGGCAGCCTCCAGATTGTCCGCTGCCGTGCTGTCCCCGCTGATCTGGGTCGCGTTCACCGGCTGCGCGGTCGTCCCGTCGCAGTACGCTTCGAGGTTGTCCGCTGCCGTGCCATCGGTGCTGATGGCGGCAATGTTCACGTCGATGCGCCCATTGGCGTCCTGATTGATCTGGCCAGCCCCGGTGCCACGGGTGAAGAGACCACCCGATGCCTGCGCTGCCGCGTTGGGCAGGGCGGTGAGGCCAAGGCGAACACCATCCTGCGGACCATAGGCCACCAGCGGGATGTAGGCCCCAATCACGATCATGCCCGTGAAGGTGCCAAACACCACGACCGCATCGGCCCCAGACGCCACAGCGGCATCGGGAAGGTCCAATCGGCAGTAGCCGTTGTTCAGGTGGACGAACCCGCCATCGGTATGCGCGCCGTTGGCGGTCTGCGTCACCTCGGTGATGTCGGTGACCGTGTTGGCCCCGACGCGCCAATACTTCAGGTCCACCCCAGCCGTGTTGTAGGCCACGCCGGTTTCGGGGGTGCCATCGGTCGAGTCGATGACTCGCACGAGGCAGGACTGGTCGGTTGCGCCCTTGACGACAGCGCCATGCGTAATCACATCATCCTCCTTGGAGTGCCATCATCAGGGGAAGCTTGCTGCCACTGGATGACTGCCGGATCGGGCCATAGAAGTCCGTCACCAGATCGCTGACTTCCGTGTCCGTCAGGCGGCGCGACCAGACCGCCCCACCGCCGAAGTCGAAGTTGCCGTACTGGCTCCACGTTGCGGCCTCGCCGTTCCACCGTGCCCCTACGCTCATGCGGTGATAGCTGGTGCTCACTTGGTACGCAATGTCGTCCGACATATTCCCCCCCAGCGCCTCACTGTCGGCCAGCGAGCCATCGGACGCGAGGTAGACATCAATCCGGTTGGGGGCGCCCATCGCGCAACGTCCGACCGCGATGTAGTCCACGCCGGTGGAGGGGACGTAGCAACTGTTCCCTACCTTGATCGTGCCCACCGTGTCGTCCCGGACGTAGAACGCGGCATCACGCGCATCGGTCCATGAGATGCCCGCCACGCCGTAGGCGACCTCCTCATAACGTCCGTTGTGGTACAGGAGCGGCCAGTCCTCATCGGGGTCGGCCAGCAGCCGAAACGCGACGGCGACCGTGCAAGCCGACCCCGGTGCGCGCAGGGCCGAGTAGTCCGCTGAGCAGTCGGCGCGGTCGTCGGTCCCGTCGAACCGCCAGCAATCGTCCTGCGTCGAGGCTCCCGTCACGGTGAGGTCGGGGATGCTCCCACCCGTCACGCGCTCGGGAATGACCCCGCTGCCCTGTCCCGCCCAGAACGCCACGATGTTCGTCCAGTGCCCCGTGTAGGTGCTGCTGCACTGCGCGCTGGACGTGGCGAACGAGGTGGGCAGGTTGTTGCGCCATGCGCCCATTAGAGCACCCCCACGGTATTGGACCGCGCCATGATGTACGGGTACATGTGGTGCGTCTCGGTGTAAATCTTCATCGACCAGCTTGGCGACGACCACATCGGGATGCCACCCGGCCCACCGAACGCCGCCTCCGTGTTGTGCATGTCCAGCATGTCGGCAACGTGGTCGGTCGGCGTCGTGCCACCCGAGTGCCGGTACGCCAGCATCTCGGACGAGAGGCACATCAGGGCGAGGTTCCGCATGTCGCTCAACGGCACGCCGGGATCGCCAAGCGCCCAGTCGGACCAGTAGTGATAGGTGTCATAGGTCGCATCCCATTGCGTGCGCCCGAACACCGCGTTGTCGAGGATCGCGTCCGCTACGCCCGCCACCTGCGACGGCCCGCGATACACCATGTAGAGGTCGAGGTAGTAGACCCGAATCCCGGCCATGAAGTTCGACTGCAAGTAGCCGGGGTAGCCCTCCATCACCGCGCCACCTTCCATCAGTTCCAACCACGCTCCCGCGCCATCAGGCGGCGAGCCGCTGGTGGACTGGTGATCCAACTGCACCTGCACCAGCCCGTCCGCCCACTGCGTGCAGGTCGAGCCGTCCGGCAGCGTAACCCCGTCTGTCTGGTAGCCCAGCATCCAGCAATGCATCGCCCACCCGACATTGCGAGCGATGATGCGCCCATCCTCGTAGGCGGGGGCGCTCGGTGGCCCCATCCAGATCGACAGGGAGCCGTCCGCCATCGCCTTCGTGACGCTGCGGAACGTGCTGACGCCGGTGAGCCAGTACGCCACCGGCAGGCAGTCCGTGTCCTGCCGATGCCACTGCTGCCAGCCGCCCGAGTCGTAGTAGTTCCGCACGACCGCCGCTTGCAGGAGGCCGCGTTCGAGGTTCTTGCACGGCCCACCCCGCGCCCAACTCTGGAGCCGCTGCCGGGGCTGGTCGTAGAACGACGGCCCCGACGCCGACTCAATGGGGGTCGTCGTCGTCCCGGTGCCGGTCGTCGTCTCGCCCAGCGTCTCCCAACGGTAGTCGGCGCAGTCGCGGTAGATGTTGTCCAGCGTGAGCCACCGCCCCGTCACCTCGGTGTAGGGGACGAGGGGCGACAGCATCCCGTAGACGGGCTCCTTGTAGTGCGTGGGCGGGAGCCGCCAGACGCCGTCCGGCACGTCCTTGATCCAACTGGCCTGCTGGCTCACGCGCCCCACACTCGATCCCGTGAAGCGGAACTCGTAAGTGGCCGAGCCCGGCGAAGCCCCGGTGGCCGTGTCGCTCTTGGTGATCGTCTCCGGCGTCTGGTACTGCAAGAGCGCGGCGACCAGCGACCCGTCGTAGTAGGTGCCGTTCAGCGCGGTCAGGTTGCAGGCCACCTCGGTGCCGTTGCGCCAGAGGCCACACTGCGACAGCGTGGCCGCTGTCACCTGCCCACGCTGGAACAGGACGCCACTCGACATCTGCGTCGTGCCCGCCCCGCTGGCGAGCCGCTGGGGTTGCAGGGCAATCGTGTCGTTGCCACTACCACCAGAGACCACCAGCGGGCCCACGCGACGATTGGGTGCCACCCGATGGACCATGCTCATGGAGCACTCGCAATCAGGAAGTCATCCAAGCGAATCTCTTGATCGGCTGGGACGGGATTGAAGCCACCCCCGAAGGTGGGATCGAAGTAGAGCGAGTTCCATCCATGCACGGAGCCACCGGCATGCAGCAGGATGTCAGAACGGTCCAGCCACAACTCGGTCGATCCCCCTTCGGGGGTCACCCAAACCCGGACCACCCCGTTCGAGGAAGAGCCGGTATTGGATTGCAGGTACAGTTCCACCCGATGCCACACATCCCGCGCAAAGCCATGTGGCCCCATCAGGTTGCCCCACGAGGCCTCCTGCAGGTAGAACCCCGGCACCAGCAGGTTCGGGAACGCCGCCTGCGAGACACCGAGCAAGTGGTTCTGGCCCTGTGGATCGCTGGTGCTCGTGCGATCTCGTTGCGCCTCACCAACGGGCGAACGTGGGAAGAACAGCTTGGTGCCAGCGTTCCCGGCATCGTTCCATGCCGACGACAGCTTGACGTAGAAGCCCACCCCCAGTTTGGTGGGAGCGGTGACCTTGCGACAGACGATGGTTCCGGTTGCCGGGGTCGGCAACGTACCCTCGTAACTGGCCAGCAGGTAGCTGAAGGTAACCGAGGTGGCCGAGGAGACCACGGCATAGTTGTTCCAGCCAGAGCTATTCGTTGCCCCGCTGAAGCGCACGCAATCCCCAACCACGAGGCCGTGGGGTGCAGCGGTCACGACATCCGCACGGTACAGCGAGCGGACCATGCTGCTCACGCTGATGTCGGAGCCCTCAGTCGAGAAGGATCCGATCCCACTGAGGCGCAGTGGGGCGTAACCGCCGGGATAGCCAGTGGGGAACTGCAACCTCGTCACCGTGCCACGGTCAGCATCCACCACAGTATCCGGGTCCAGCATCGGATACGAGGGGTCGCTGTTGACATTGCCCGACTGCGCAGACCAGCCGTAGGGATTGGCCGAGGGCGAGTAGGGGATTGCGTCGTCCATCGGGTTGATGGATGGGTTGGACGGGTACTTCTTGAAAATGTCGGACGAGGTGAACAGGGCCCCCAACTGCGCATAGTCCCCGAAGTCACCGGGGGTGGTGGGACTGCTCATCGAGCCCAGATAGCGGATCAGGCCCACGAGAAGTCGTAGCTGACGTTGATCGTGGAGGGGTTTGGCAGGGCGAAGTTGGACAGGCTTCCCACCGCGATCAGGGTGCCTGTCGAGCCACCCTTGGTGTTGTCGCCCACGATGAAGGCTCCACCCAGCGTCTGCGAGCCTGCATTGATCGAGAAGACAGCCGGAGAGGCGCTGCTGTTGACATTGCCAGCCGTCCCACCCGCCACACCCACAAAGGCTGGACGGGTGCTCTGCGAGAACCCGGTCAACTCGGTCCAGCCAGCATGGGAGGACATGGTATCAGAGGCTGCGATGGTGGGTGAGCCAGCCGTCAAGCCCACGAAGTAGGTGGAGTCCGGCGAGACCCCCAGCAGGGCAGAGCCGCTGATGTAGGTGCGTCCGACGTTGACCACGAGGTTGGGGAACTCGAACTCCTCCATCAGGGGACCACGGTAATGCGATCCCACCACCATCGCTGTGTCGATGACCTTGACCCGGAAGATCCCACAGGGGGCCACGCGCTCACCGTCCACGGTTGCGGAGACCCGATCACCGAACACGACCCGTTCACGCCCCATGGTCAGATCCTCCCCCGTGGAGTCCCGACCACGACGAAGTCGCGATCAGCGGCCTCCGAGCCAGAGGACGACACCCGCAACCCAAGGAAGGCAGTCTCGGTGATGGTGATGGCTGAACCGGGAGCAATGGTCACGGCAGTCCCGCTGGGCGAGTGCAGGGCTCGCCAGTTGGGCGTGCTGTCATCGGGATCGCTGTCAGCTACCTGCACCGTCACCGTGCCCGTCAGGGCACCGGGGGCGATGATGGTCAGGGCACTGTACTTCCCCAGACGCTTGGCCGTGAGGTGATTCATCCCGGCAGACGTGCTCTGCCCGATTCGGAGAGTCCCGAGGGTGTTGGGGAGGACAATCTGGGGTGTGCTCATGTCGGTGTGCTCAGTGTGGTGAGGAAAGTTGCGAGGCGTGATCCCCAACGCCAGCCTGTATCGCTCGCACGGCCTCATCGAGCGCCTGCATGGCCTCGATCAGCACCGGGCGATCCTGCTTGGGCAGAGATGCCACACGGGACAGGAAGATCTCGGGGCCAGTGGAAATGGCCCCCATGACAGCCTCAAAGGCCCACCATGGGTCGGGTTCCTTGTCGGTCAAGTCCTTCACCTCACGCAGATCCATCTCGTGAAGCTCTTCAAGGAGCCCCTTCAGGTCGAAGACAAAGTCCCCAAGGGCCTGCAACCCATTCATCAGGTCAGCGATCTCATTCGCCGCCAGCAGGGCCACATGAAGGGCAGCGGTCTCCGGCCCCACGCGAAGGAACTCATGCACGAAGTTCGCCCCAACGGGGGCCATCGGAGGGACTGAAGGATGCACCGGCATTTTCACAGAAGCTGCCCTCCACTGGAGAACGACGTATCGAGGTCCATGCCCCACTCGAACGTGACCAAGGGGTCCACTGCCAGCGCCTGCAGGGGATTCACGGGGGTACTGGCCTTGGGGGCTGCACCCGTGTAGGGTCGCAGCATCATCCCGTAGCGCAGGGCATCATAGCCGTCATCGCCACCCTCACCGCCCTCGTCAGCATCCACCTTCAAGGTGTCCTCGGGATCGTCCTCGTCGTGAACGATGCCTTGCAGTTGCGAGAAGAGGGCCCGGTTGCCGGGGGTGTCGAAGAAGCGCAACTTGGGGGTGACCGGTCCACCCTCATGGTCCAAGCGCCGTGCATAGTACAGCAGGTTCTGGTAGCCGGTCTTGCGGGAGATCGTGGCCCTGACCAGAGGCAGCCCTGCCGCCATCAGGCGCTCGGCAATCGTAGGACCGCTCTCGCCACGAGCCTTGATCTGGTGCCAGCAATCGTGTCCAGCCGCGATGGCTGAGAGGCGAGACGATCCCAGCATGTCCAGTATCCGGGCTGCGATGTCGTCCGGCAACTGGTGACGGCCACGGCAGGTGTTCGTGACGTAGACGAAGCCCTCCTCGTCCTGCGCCATGGCGGCACACCACCATGGGTGGCTGTAGCCCCAGTCGAACCCACCGAAACGGTACCAGTGCTGGGGGATCTCGAAGGGCTCGACGAAGTGGATGCGCTCATCCAGTTCGCTCAGGGCCAAGCCAGCCCCTGCATCCCAGTCCCCATCCAGCATCTGCCGACGCAACTGCTCTGGTAGCTGCTGAAGCTGGGCAACGTAGAGCGGGTTGCTCTGCATCAGGATGGGATTGTCGGTCACCCGCGAGGGGATGAAGTTCCTCGTCAGGCCCGTCAGGGGATCCCGGTAGGGGCGCTTCCCATGCCCTGTGATGCTGACGAAGCGCTTCTTGAGCCATCCATGGCCTGCCCCGCCGGGGTTGGCCGTCACACGGGCAAAGACACGTAGGCTGGCATCCTTGCTCCGCAGGCGAGACAGCAGGAAGAGCCAGATGCGCTCTTCGGGGATGTTGCCACCCTCATCGAAGCCCAGCCACGAGAACTCCTGCCCCTGATACTGCAGGACATCTTGGTAGTCCTTGCAGTAGCCGAACTGGTAGATCGCCCCGGAGGGGAACACCCACCGCTTCTCACTGGCCCGCCAATCCGCCCCCAGTTGCTTGAACTCCAACTGGGTCCGATCCATGACCTCCTGCAACTCGGGAAAGGTCCGACGCAGGAAGAGGGCCTTGTGGTAGGGGTTGTCCACCCCATGCAGGCCATCGTGGATCAGGGCTTCGGTCTTGCCGCCACCCGCCGCGCCACCAAAGAGGGTCTCGAAGTGGGGGTCGCGGAGGAAGCGCTCTTGGGGCCCAGCCTGCGGGCTCCAGAGGATGGGACGGGGAGCGGTCAACTCAGCAGCTTACAAAGGCCAGCGCGATCAGGGCCAGCAAAAAAGCCCCGAACGCGAAGAACAACTGGTTGCGCGAGAACTGGGGCTTGAAGATCGCCATGGGGTGGCTCCTATTTGTGCCAGCGATGGAGATGCCAGCGCCGGATGGTCGTGTAGCTCAGTAGCCTGCGAAGGGTATCGGCTGGACGAAGCGAGGCAAGGAGAAGCTCGATCTGGAGGTGATCGGCCTTGGCCTGTTCGTACTCACGCCGCCGAACATTCTCCCAGCTTTCGCTCTCGTCCAACCCACTCACGCATCTACCTCACCCGGAAGAAGCTTCTGGACCTCTTCCGGCACCTCGTCGAGGTTGAGGACGTCGTCCTTGGGGGGAAGCTGGATCACAGGGGGTGCCTTCACTTCCAGCTTGGTCTCCTGCGGCACCTTGCCATACCCACGCTCCGAGACGAACTCCACCGCTCGCATGAACTGGGGATGGTTGGGATCTTCCAGAATCCGCTTGATGGCTGCGCCGTCGATGACGGCATCGGCCAGACTACGGGCGCGCTCTTTCATTGCTCGGTAGTGGGATCTTCCTGAGCCGTAGCTCTTCTTGAAGCCCTTCTGCACCGCCTTGCGGTGCTCCATGTACTCTCGTCGCTTGACGGGATCCAGCATCCACTTGGGGCCACGGTAGTCGTTCCCGTTGATCCGTCGCCGCTCTTCCCGCTTGGCTTCCCGCTTGGCTGCCCGTCTGGCCTTGTCGATGGCGTAGGAGGCTGCTGCCTTCTCGGGATAGGCCTTCTTCCACCAGCGGAGGTAGTCCTTGCCTCCATTCAGGGCCCACGGAGGCTGGGGGCCTGCAGCGGGATCTGGCTCAGTCCGCTGGCTCGTGGTAGCTGGGACTGGGAGGGGCTTCGTCTCGCTCGTATTCTCGGAGGGTGTCATTCCACCACTGGCGAGCCTCATCGCGGGCAAGGCGAGTTCCCAACCGGGGGGTCTCCTCGGTCATGGCGTTGCGCCCGACCCGGAGGGGCTTCAATCGACTGGACATGGGGGAGGGGAGGGAAGGAGGGAGTGGGTGGAGCCTTTCGGGACATGACCCAGCGTCTCACTGGCCTTCACCCGGTGACGCGACCTCCGGGCCACCCACTTTACGGCACAAAGTTAGTCACAACGTCCCCGGAAGCGCAATGACTACGGATTGCCCTGTAGTGCTTGGCGGTGCTGTTGTAGGGTCTCCCGATGGACTTGGCTACCTCGGCCACCGTGCGACCAGCCTCGACGCCCTCCCGGACACGAGCCAGTTCCTCCTCGGTAAAGCGGTACTTGGTCCAGCTTGGCGGGTTGGAGCGAGCGATGGTGCTCGCCCCACGAGGGACGGCCTTCAGGTGCTCCGGCTTGACGCACAGGCGCTGCCCGCAGGTGTGGGAGACCACCATGCCCTCCGGTGGACCCTCTCCCTCATGGGCCCACCGATAGGCTACCCGATGGGCATACGACTCCCCCATGCAGTAGAACATCCCATACCCGCTCCACGGGTGGACAGTCCCTCTCCAGATGTGACAGCCACCGGGAGAGGGGGTCACCTGCGAAGCGAAGCGCTTCCTGCGTGCCTCAGTCATTGCACATCTCCATGGGCCTCGGTGGCAGCCACCTTCGCCTCGGCGGCAGCGGCGCGCAGGGCGTTGGCGACGTTGCAGGTGTAGCAGTGCTCGCTCTCCTGCATGCTTCTCGCTGGATGACGACCCTCGAAGTGGTCGCATTCCACCGCCAGCGTCTCGAACCGCTCGGGGGTGTAGTCGTCAGTCATCGCGTGCCTCCGTGCATCTCATTGGCGAACCGCTCCAGTTCCCGCGCCCGCGCTTCGGCGGCTTCAAGTCGCCGCAACACGTCGGCGTTCATCGCAGCCGCCCCCCGTCCGCCTCCACCCGTTGCAGTCGCTCGGCCTGCTCGGCGGCGGCTAGCAGGCCGTCCCGAATGTCGCAGTAGATGCAGTGCTCGGACGGCTCGTGCCCGGCGTAGTGCGTTGCGGCCTTCGCCAGCGCACGGAACCGCGCAGCGTCGTAGGTGTCAGGCATCGGCTTTCTCCTCGCAGCGGTCGCACGCTTGCGTAATCTCCAGTTCCTTGACCCGCGCCGTCATCGCGTCATAATCGCACATCTTGCCCCGCACCTGTTGGGCTGCGGCCTGCCATGTCTCGGGGTCGGCCCCGATCTCCTGACAGACACGGCGCAGTTCCGCCTCCGCCGCCTCGGCGCGCTGCTTGAGCGCGTCCACTTCCTCCCGCACCATGCCTGCCATCCGCTGCGCGGCCTTGACGACCACTTCGGTGGCGAACATCGGCGGGGACTTGGCGAGTTCGGGCATGTCGGCCAGTTGGGCGAGATCCTCCATGAGCATATGCCAGCACACCGTAGGCCCCGTCCGCCCGCTCCCGTTCGGCGCGCAGCGCAGCGGCGAGGCGTTGGATTGACCTCCTCCGTCACCACCCACGTCAATCCTTGACACAATGCCCCTCCAGTTCCCTGATCCGTCGCATCAGGCGGTAGAAGGCCTGCCCTACATCGGTTGTCACGCGCTCCATCTCGATCCGCACCCATTCCTGCAGGCGTGGATCCTCACCAGCCAAGATCTCCGCTACATGGGAGAGTGGCCACAGGACCGGATGGGCCATCTCGTGAGCCACCATCTCCTCGATGTCGTCTCCAGTCTTCCATGCCTCCACGTTGAAGCCCAGCGTGGCTTCACGGTACTCGGGATCCGCATGGCATGCTGCCCTGACCCCATGGGGATCCTCGGCTTCCTCGTCAGCGACGGGGCCCACCTGCACGCGGATGGTCCAATCCTCCAGAAGATAGGCGTCCCGGTAGCTGGCCACAAGGCCATCCAGCCGTTCCCACAGCATCTCGTTCAGGTCCATCACTCCCCTCCCGGCTGCAGGACATCCTTGAGCCATGCCTTGCTGTCTGCGATCTCGCTGACATCAGGCAACTCGCCAGCCTCCACATGGGACCAGAACCACTCCCCGATGGCAGCCATCTGCGTGATGGCCTCCTCGTGGCGATAGATCTCACACTCGCGATACTCGTTGCCACCAATCAGCACCGCCACATCGTCGCGATCCATCCCCATCACCATCATCTCCCACTGCACCTGCGCCTGCACGGTCGGTGGCGGTCCCAGCTTCCACTTGGCCTTCATGGAGTAGCTGGTATTCTTGATCTGCAGCAGGTAGGGCTCACCAGCCCCCAGCACATGGAAGTCAGGCGTGCAGAAGAAGGGCTTGCCCTCCGCGAAACAGGTCGTGCCTGCCTGCAAGGTCACACCGGGTCGCCGTTCCGCATAGACGCCCGCAATGACCGATTCCAGCCGCTCACCCCAGAAGGTGTGCTCGTTGCCCGTAAAGGGCTCCTGTCCACCCGTCTTGCGACGGAAGACATCCCCAAGAGTCTCGAAGCGCGACAGGCCAAGGATGGCAGGGATCTCGGAAGCCCCAATGCCCTTGGCACGCAGGGCCAGTTGCTCGTCACTCAGCGCCATGATGGACCCCGTTGCCAGCGTGGACGTTCCCGATCCTGCAAGCGATCAAACTCCCATCCTGCCATGAAGCCATCCGTGTAGCCAGCCCCATGGGGATCGGAGCGACCACGGCGAACCTCGTAGGCGAACATCCGTGCAAGGGTGGGATGGGCGGTGCGACCATACTCCACGCCATCCTCGAAGCCCTCCCGGTAGGCACGATCATAGATCCGTGCTCCCTTCATGGTGCCTCCTCCTCGGGGTGCAGGCATTGCTGGCACAGGCCCACCTCCAGACGCGACAGGGCCCTCCCGCACAGGGTGCAGGAGGGCTTCCCGGCGAAGATGCGATCCCAGTTGGCACGGAACACCTCCGGTGGCACTCCCAGTGGCCTCACCCCATCACCCTTGCTCATGCGGGATCCAGCAAGGCAGTCTCCGTCACCACCTGCTCCATCTTGGCTGCCCGGACCAGCATGACCCCCAGTCGCAGGGCATCAGTCCTGCTCAGGGTGATGGTGCCCATCTTGCCCACCGTGACGCCATAGGTGCCATCCGCCAGCGTCAAGACGGCATACTCGCCAGAGGTCAGGCATGGCAGCATCCGCACCGTCAAGTCCACACTCACTCCCTTCGTGTGCGCAAGGCACTCTCGATCAGGTAGTCAGGATGCGGTTGCCCCTGCAGGGTCAACCATCCCGATCCCCGGCATGCAGGACAGTTTACCTCAGCCCACGAGAGGGGAGGATCTCCCTCCCCTCCACGGTCTCGCCACCATCCCCGTACTCGCTCACTCCACCCCACCCCCAACCCCGCACAGTCGTCGCAGCAGCGACGGACTGCCTCAGTCTTCTTCCTGCCCTTGCCACGGCTCACGGTCCCTGCCCGGATGCGGGTTGTACAGGTCTGGACGATTGGCTGGCAACATCGCCACGGGAATCATCATCAGGGACAGCAAGGCCTCATGGACACGCTCCACGGCATCCTCCAACTGCTCATCCGACAGCAACGCGACCACCTGCACCATCTGCTCCAGTGGCAGATTCCCCGCTACACACTCGCTGCCCAGCACCAGACCATCCCAGTGCGGTCCCATGATGTGGACTGTCGCCTGTATCATCCCCAGCAAGGTCCACTCCTGCGTCACCCGCCTGACGCTCTCGCATGTCACCCGCATGATGCCACTCCCGGTTCAGGTTGATCCCAACGATACCAGCCCAACGCTGACCTGTCAACCCCTGTCGCAGAATGAGACGGTGGTTGAAATGGGGAAAAATTGGAGCGGGGGGAGGTAACGCTCCTTGGGGGTGTCGAGGGGAGGTTGGTCCCCGATGGGGGGGTACCCTCCCGACCGGGGGTGGGACGGGGTCCGGTGGCAGGGGAGCCAGCAGCCCGTCACCAGTTCCGTCACCATCTCCCGGTGCGTTCCCCTCTCAGCACCGATGGATCCGGGATCCATTGAGGGGAGGGGATACCTCACCAGCTACCGCCCTGCTTCGGCTTGACCATCTCGAACCCACCCTCGCGGTCCAGCGTGATGGTGATGCGCTCCATCTCGTTGCCATCCTTGGAGATCCAGCGACGAGTCTGTGCCCGACCACGGACACGGACGATGTCTCCCTTGCCTCCCTCCAGCACCCCATCCCAGTCTTTCAGGTCCCACCACCACAACTTCCCATCGCTCCATTCTCCATCCCTCTTGACCCGTTCCTGCACGGCCAAGCTGCACTCTCGCAGCAACTTACCTCCCACCTCCACCGTGACGACCTCACCACCCAAGCGACCCTCTGCCTCGACCTTCCATCCGGAAGCCATAGCGTACCCCTTGCTAGAATGCCTCTATTTCGCGTCAGGATGCCCTGAGACGCACGATCTCCCCTCACCCCTACCCGGATACCACCCCCACGACGTTCGGCCCTTAAAACGCCTCCCAGCGAGGGTACACTGCACATTGGAACGTACCATGATCCTCGTGGGCTTCCCAGCGCAAGCGCTGGTGGCCATGCTACCCCCTCCCTCCTGCACCTCCCTCCCCCGACACTATCCGGAGAGTGTCCCGGTATACCTGAGACTATCTCAGGCTGGTAGTACTATCCTCGGATAGTACTCCCCACCCCCGTAAGGGGGTGGGGTGACAATCTCCGGATATTGTCGAAATCTCCGGATATTGTCGGCATATGGGGTGACAATCTCCGGATATTGTCGAAATCTCCGGATATTGTCGGCATATCCGGAGAGTGTCTTAGCCTAGTACTATCTCCGGATATTGTCTTGAGTATCCGGATATTGTCTTAGCCCAGTACCATATCCGGATATTGTATCAGTTAGAAAATAGCTCCCGATTTCTCTCTCGCAATGAGTACAGACCCTCCGAGTTTCGGCATGGGTCAAGTGCAGCGTCAGGGCCCCTCCCAGACCCCCGGAAAACAGGGGGGTTGACAAAGAATCCATGGGGGGTTATTGTTCAGTCAGTCGCAGGGCACTCCAGACCCGTGAGTTTGCCGGAGCAACCGGAGATCAGCACCGACGACCGCTGGATGCTTGGGCTGCAAGGTGAGCGAGTGAGGCGGGTTCCTCGACAGGCTTGGCCCCGGAGCAACATCCCAGCTACATGAGTCCGCGAAGCACGCCACGGCAGGAAGTCCGGATGGGTGCAGCCGTTAGATAGGCCAGCGGAACGAACGAGGCAAAGAAAGAGGGCAGGCTTGGCAACCCTGCCCTACGGTCAGACTAGATGCTGCTAGTGCAACCCCAGCACTGACCCTGTACTCTCACCCCCCACCAGAAGGAGCAACCCATGCGCAACCTGACCTATCCCGTCTACGTCACCATGGAGGCCGAGGATGGCACCTTCACCCGCTACCTCTACCTCTCTGGGGCCAAGAACTCAGCCAAGGCCATCCTGCGAGCACTGAAGGTTGTCCGCGACCGTCGCCCCGACTGGGTGGACATGGACGCCAGACTGGCCGATACCACCTACACTGGCTTCTCCCTGCGTCATGGCGAGGCACGCTTGAAGGTCGTGGCCTTCGACCGATGATCCACTCCCTTGGTGTCAACACGAAATGCATGTACGTGTGATAGGCATACATGCATTTTGTGTCATTTCGATCCGGTGATCTCCCCCAATCCTCTGGGCTGCGATGCTCACCCTCGCAGCCCCACAGACCTTCACCTGCGACCACGACACATCCTGTGCCACCTTCTACGGAGAGATGAGGGACTGACCATGCGAGTGCCACCGGCCTTCTTCGAGCGTGAGGCTGAGAAACTGGAAGCCCTGCAGGCATGGATCCTTGCAGCCGACCAATGGGCACTGGCTCGCGCTGCCAGCATCGGACACAATCGCCGCGAGCGGTACAAGCAAGCCGAGTTGCGCTGCCTCGCCAACGCCAAGGGAGACTGACCCATGGATGCCATCTACTGCTGGGCCTGCGGCACCACCCACGAGGAGGGCACCCTCGGGGTGTACCTCGTGAGTCACCGTCACTTCGACCCCGACCTCAGCGTCAGGGTGCTGACCCATCTGGTCTCCATCCCCCTGCAGGGTCGCGATCTGGACTGGGTCGAGAAGACCACGCACGACCTGTTCCTCGTCGGGCAGGATGATCGTCGCGAACTGATGACCATGACGGAGCTTCACCCTGCAGAGCACGAGACCCCCCGCTGAACTGCGGGGGGTGACCATCACCCTTGGAGCGAGGTAATCCCCATGAAACTGCCCCTGACCCCCGAAGAGGCCTTGACCAAGACGAGGGCCCTCGTGGACATGGTCTCACGGCCACGCATCAGCTACACCCTCTTCGCTCCATACCAGCAGGCCGAGTATCGCTGGGATGGCACTGGCTGGGCCATCTTCTATGAGCCCAGCGCTCGCTGGATCCGCGTCACCACCGAGGCCGTAGTCAAGGACTACGTCCGCTACCTCTAGGGAGGGATCGAACCATGAGGTACCGCCTGACCGTTGCACTGGACCTGATCGCGCACGGTGCTGCCCTGCGCGATGACGAGGTGACCCCTGCTGCCGCACAGGCACTGCGGCGATGCCCCGAGGTGACTTGCGAGATCCACCGGAGCGGATACTACTTCCGCTCCACCGATGCACTCGACCAGCGCTGGGCCAGCAAGGGCTCACGCTCCATCCTCGACTCCACCCGGAGGTCCCACCAGCATTGACCGGGGCGGTGCCACTGGGGTACCGCCCCATCCACCAGTACCACCCAAGGAGAGCACCATGGGAGCGCTGTATCAGGCATACCTGTCACGCCGTCCAGAGTCCCTTCCCCTGACGCAGTCACAGGGGACCACGATTGTACAGTCCATCAACTGGGCCCTCGCTGCCGAGGTGGCCCGCCTGAAGGGAGAGTGAGACCATGACCGGATCCCCATGGGATCTCGTGCTCAACCCTGAGCCCGACGAGCCCAGCCTGTGCTGGCAATGCTTCGGCCCGCTGGATGATGTGGCCTATGAGGACTGCGAGGCATGCCGTGATGCCGAGCGGGAGCGCAAGGATGACCTCGACTATGAGCGGCGCCACCTGTCCCTCTGAGGTTGCACTTGCGTGATGTCGCAGTGCCGTAGTATATTGCTGGAACGGGGGGATGCACTCCCGCATCCCCCGCAACCCCGTAGCACCCAAGGAGATTGCAGCCATGACCAACCCCACTGAAGTCACCGCGACCCCCTCCATCGCGCAACTGCAGGACGAGATCACCAGCCTCCGGGGCACCATCGCCAAGGCCATGCTTCGCGAGAAGGAGACCCTCGCCCAGCGTGACGCTGACCTCAATGGACGCCTCGGTGGCACGTTGCTCGCTGCCGTCAGCGATGTCCTCGACCTCGGCGGTGCAGTCCTCGTGGACAACTGGCGCGAGGTCGTGATCGCTGCCCTGCGTGCCTCGCTGAAGCCAGAAGCCATCGTGGCAGAGCGCGAGTACGATGTCACCCTTGAGGTCGAGGTGACCTTCGACACTTCGGTGATGGTCACCCACACGGTCACCGTCACCGCTGCCAGCGAGGAGGATGCCATCACCGCTGCGAGGCACGAGATCGAGGACAACACCGACGACCTGATGGATGAGGCCATCGAGCAGTTTCATGGTGAGTTCCTCTCCATCCGCGACGTCGAAGTGAGCGACGTGCAGGAGTTGTAGTCCCACCAGCATTGACCGGGGCGGTGCCACTGGGGTAACCGCCCCATCCACCAG
>CAYZYG010000031.1:41411-45547 GCA_964481395.1 uncultured Vicinamibacterales bacterium | reverse complement strand
GACTTCGCTCTTCGCTCGTCATCGAGCTTCGTCGCGGCAGGCTGAGCCCGCCCTACCGTACTCGATGCGGTAGGGCGCGGTCGCCGACCGCGCCATGGGGCTGGGGCTCCGCCTCGCGAGATCCCCTGGGCACCCGGACGTCGAAGACCCGGTCATTGAGCAGGAGTCGACGCCTTGAAGTAGATCCCGCCGTTCATGTCCCACCAGACGATGTAGATCCTCCCGGAGGCGTCTTCGACGAGCGACGGGCGGGCGGCCTCGGTCTCCTCGTCGTAGGCCACGACCGGTCCCCACGTCGATCCCCGGTCGAACGACCGCGCGAACTGGTGCGCCCAGACGACATCCACCGACTTGAAGGCGTTGACGAAGATGCTGGAGGCAGCGAAGTTGGTGCCGTCGAACTCATGGGAGGTCCAACTCGCTCCCTGGTCCGTCGACCGCAGGAAGGCGATCCGATACATGTACGGCAGGTACATGTTGGCCCCGACGACGTCGAGGGCGTTCTGGTCGTCGATGGCCAGGGCCGGCGCCACCACGGAGACCCGGTTCGGCGTCGACCAGGTGCGGCCACCGTCTGTCGAACGCGAGGAATAGCTCGTGGAGTAGCGCGTCCCGAACTCCGAGGTGAACACCAGGTAGAGCGTGCCATTGCTGTCGGCGGCAAGCTGGGGACTGGTGTCGCCCGTGAAGTAGGTGGACCAGGGAATCCGGCCGATCTCGGCGAAGCTCGCCCCATGGTTCGAAGAGCGGAGGATCACGACCGAGTATGGAGCGCCGCCCGCCGGGGCGTTTCCGAGATAGGCCAGGAAGACCGTTCCCGACGGATCGACGAACATCCCGGGGTTCGACGCGGCCGTGGTCGAGGCGTCGGTGAGGACCGCTGGAGGCGTCCAGGTCTGGCCGGCATCCGACGAGCGGATCACCCGGATGCTCGAATCTTCCTCCCAGGCGACCAGGATGGTCGGGCCGGACTTGTCGAAGGCCATGGAAAAGCGATACGACCTCGCCACGGACCGGTGGATGGTCGCCGGCGTGCTCCACTGCGCGCCCGCGTCCACGGACCGGGCGAAGCGCAGGTCCTCCCGGTCCCTCCAGACGACGAACAGTTGCCCCGTCGGGTCGATCTCGATGAGCGGTGCAAGCGAGTCGGACTGTGAGGTCGTTGCATCCGCGATCCTGACCGCGGCCTGGAATGTCGGGTAGATGGCGATCAGGAACTCGAGACTGTTCGAGGCCGAAGCCCCGGGCATGCTGACCGACACGGGAACCGCCACCGCCTGGCTGGACGACGGCCGCACGCCCATATCGGAGGGCGTGATCGTGCAGGTCAGTTCGCCGCTGTTGACGAAGGTCGTCGTCATCGAACGGCCGTTGAAGACGATCCGGGCGCCGCTCTGGAATCCGTTGCCGGAGACTGTCAGGACGAAGGATGTCGTCGAGACCGCCTGAGCGGGAAGCAGGGTCGACAGGACGGGCGGCAGCACCTGAACCGAGGTCGAGCGGCAGGAGGCGACGACGGTGGCAACGATGAGGACAGTCAGCCGGATCGAGCGGTGCACGACACCTCCATCAATACGGGGCCGGGGAAGGCAGGGCGGCGAGCGCTCCTTGTGCTGCGGCGATCATACGGCCGCCCGCGCCGGGGATCTAGTGGCCCGTATCGGCTGAATCAATAGCGGTCTCCGGGCGGGGCATGAAGGCCGTCGCGAAACTCGACTCATTTGCAGTCGATCTGAGCCTTCAAGACGTCTAGCGCCGTCATCGTGTCCTCAGGCCACGTCGCATTCGACGTCAACGATTCGATGGCACCTCGTCGCGCGACGCGCAGCGCGTCGAGGCGACGGTGCTGCGTGAGGTCCTGGCCGCGCCTGTCGCGTTCAAGCGCTGAGCCGCGGGATCAGCGGGAGTACGCCATGACTTGCAGGTCGGGCACGCGGCGGTAGTGCTCGGCATCGCGCGTGACGACGGGCATCCCGTGGGCGAGGGCAGTTGCGGCGATCCAGAGATCGTTGGTGCCGATGAGTTGCCCGTTGCTCTGCAGGTAGCGGAAGGCCCGGCCGTACTGCCAGCTCACGTCAGGACTCCACGCCAGGATATGGAAGGGCGCGAGGAACTCTTCCCACCTGGGGCGGTCGGCCAGGGACAGGCCAGCCGCCAACTCGCCGGCGACGATGGGCGTGATATAGAGGCGGGCGTCCTCGTGGGCTTCGAGGAAGGCCAGCGCCGGCCCCGGCGAGCCTCGCAGATTCTCGCGCTCGAAGTCGATCAGGAACGAGGTCTCGAGGATCAGCGACTCGCCCACTTGTCCTCCGGCGGACGGTCGAGG
The DNA here is from genome assembly GCA_964481395.1 of uncultured Vicinamibacterales bacterium. Lineage (GTDB taxonomy): Bacteria > Acidobacteriota > Vicinamibacteria > Vicinamibacterales > JAKQTR01 > JBFMFH01. The sequence continues at coordinate 43,221 of CAYZYG010000031.1, read as the reverse complement.
CGCGCGCACATCTCGATGCGGTCGAGTTCGGCCTCGGTGAACCGGGCTCCGCGGACGCCGGCCATGGCGCGCAGTTCGCCGGCCGTAATCGTGTCCTCGGGCCAGGCCGCACGAAGCACCACCTCGCTGAACGATTCCGACGGGTATCGGCGCGCCGCGCGGAGCCGCTCGTACGCCTCGAGCTTGAGCGAAATGGTCTTCGTACTCATGCATGCATTATGCATTGTGCACAGACAAGATGTCAACGATTTGGTTTGCCAGCCGGGGGTCGGTCTGCGAGGTTGAACCGCCGAGGAACGCGACTGGCAAGACTGTCCTCGGCCAGTTCCCTGACGCCCCGGACAGCCTGCTGGCATCCATCGAGGCAGACCTCTACCCGCGCCATGCTCCCGCGAAATCCGATCTGATCGACGGGAGCATCGGGGAGCTGTCTCGCTTCCATGAAACGTTCGGCTACTACGCCCACGGCGTCCTTCCACCACGTCAGGTCTGGGACGGATTCAGCGCACCGGCCCCAGATATTTGTCCAGCCAGGCCAGCGTCTCCTTGATGTACTCGCTCCGCGGCGGGATGTGGTCGGTGTCGTAGAGGATGAGCCGCTTGTGTTCCTGTGGCGTGCCCAACAGGTCGAACGTGGGCCGGATGTGCGAGTCGATGATGTTGTCGTACTTGCCGTTCAGCATCAGTGTGGGGATTCTGACTCGGGTCACGTAGTTGATAGTGCTGACTTCCGGTCGTCTTTCGGACGAGTTCATTTCCCCCCCCGCCAGGAGTACGCTGACCTTCAGCCTGCCCTCGACCGCCGGAATAGTCGCGCCCAGGTCCCCTCCCCAGCTCATCCCGTAGTAGGCGAGCTTCCTGCTGTCGATCTCCGGTCGGGTCTCCAGGTAGTCGATGCACCTCCTGAAGTCCTTGACCCACTGGGCGAAGCGCTCGGCAGAGGCACGCGTGCCGGCGCTGGGTGCCGCCCCTCCAGGTTCTGGACTGAGTCCTCGCTCGAACGTCCCCTTGTACACCGGGAACAACACGGCGCGGCCGCCCGTGACGAGGAACCTGAGGAACATGGGGAACTCGTAGTAGGTCTCGATATCCTGACTGGAGGGGACCATCCGGGCTGACATTCCAGGGAAGTAGATCACGGTCTGGAAGGGGGGGGTGCTGGTGCTCGGAAGGAACAGGTAGGCCGTCACTCGCTCGCCGCCGTAGGCGGCGTCGAACGAGACCTTCTCCAAGGTCCACCCGCCCGGGCTCTTCTCTCGAGACTCGACCTTCGCGTTCAATGCGGTCTTGTCGTACGCGAACATCTGCTCCTTGTAGACCTCGAAGATCTCATCGGAGACCGGTCGCTGCGCGCGGAAGTCGGGAGCCGCTGCGAGGCGCAACGGTGCGAGCGCCGCTTCCGGAACTTTGTCGGCAAGCGGATGGCGTGCCAGCCGGAATCCGTTTCTGGCAGACCGTTCCATGGCGGGGGCCTGTCTCACGCTGCCGAATTCGTACGTGTTGTCCTCCCAGGCGCCGCCCCGGATCACGCGCCCCACGGGAGTCTCGTTCCAGCACCACTCTCTGACGTTGCCCGACATGTCGTAGGCTCCGTATGCAGTGAAGCCCGGGAGACTTCCGACCTTGACGGGGCCGCTTCCGCCGAAATTGCTGACCGGCGCGAGGAGAGCGAAACCGCCGCGCTGGTAGACCTGGACCATGGGCGTGTACCCTCCTCTGGCCACATTCCAGTGATCCGACGTCGGCAGGCTCATGCCAGCGAAGGCCGCGTACGCCCGCTCGATGCGCGCCTGGTGCTCCGGCCGCAGGA
>CAYZYG010000031.1:29439-41401 GCA_964481395.1 uncultured Vicinamibacterales bacterium | reverse complement strand
AAGGCCGCGTAGGCCGCGGCCTCGTACCAGCTCACGCCCGACACCGGATGGTCGGCCTGGCCCTCGGGAAAGTCACCCCCGAGCCACGTCGATGGCCCCGGCTGGCCCGCCCCATCGACGAACGCCTTCATCGCCTCGTCCCAGGTCAGTTCACGCCCATCGCTCACGAACCGGTGCTTCCAGTACTCACGATTCCGGTAACCACCGGCCTCCATGAACGCGCGATACTCCCGGTTCGTCACCTCGTAGCGGCCGATGAAGAAGTCCTCCAGCCGCCCCACCGGCGTGTCGGTCGCCGACACGCGCACCATGCCGGCCGGCAGGCTCCCTACGGTGTCCAGTGTGCGGATCAAGTCGGACGGATCGAGGGTGCGGAGCCCTCGTCCGTACGTGCTGGCGCTTGATCGGGCCCACGTCGAGGCGGCCGCAAGAACGGTCTCGTATCCGGCTTTCTCGAACTTCCACCGGAAGATGCCCACGGGCACCCGGATCTGCTCGAGCGGCGTGACCCCCAGATCTGCCCACTCCGCGTCGGGCGTCTCGTACTCCTTCATGAACACGCGCGCGCCCGCGGGTTCGGTCCTGATGTTGATCTTCAGCGACACCTTCGAGAACAGCTCGGCCAGTGCCGGGTCGTCGCCGAGGATGGCCTCGGCCTGCACCGCCAGCCGATACGGCGGTACCAGGTTCCGCCAGAAGTCGTTCTCGGCGATCAGCCGCTCGATCTCGGGCAGCGCCACCTCGCGCGCCCACCGCACTTTGGCCCGGTGCTGGACGAACCAGGCGACGAACACCGCCAGGATCACCACCACCACGGCGAGCGGGATGGCCACGCGGGGCCGACGGAGCTGACGCGCCAGCGCGCGCACGCTGACTAACCGCACCGCCTCCGCCCGCTGCGCCGCCTCGTACGCGCGCAGGTCCGCCAGCATCGCGCCCGCCGAGTCGTACCGGGCCCCGGGCTTCTTCTTCAGCGCCTTCGCCACCACCCGCGCGAGCGCCTCCGGGACCGGTCCCGTCCGGCCCCGCAGCGGCGCCGGCTCTTCGTGCAGGATGGCGTGCGCGATCGCCACCTCCCGGTCACCCCGGAACGGCCGCTCGCCCGTCAGCATCTCGTACAGCACCACCCCTGCCGACCACAGGTCCGATCGGTGGTCGACCTCGAGGCCCGCCGCCTGCTCCGGCGACATGTACGCCACCGTCCCCAGCGTCGTCCCGGCTCTCGTCAGCGCCGGCCCGCCCTGCCGCTTGGCCAGGCCGAAGTCCATGATCTTCGCCTGACCCTGCGCCGTCACCATGATGTTGCTGCTCTTGATGTCGCGATGGACGACGCCCTTGCGGTGGGCCTCCTCCAGCCCCGCGATCACCTGACCGAACAGCGCCACCGCCTCGTCAACGGAGAGCGCCGCCCGCTGGATCCGCAGATGCAGGGGCTCGCCCTCCACGTACTCCATGGCGATGAAAGGCTGGCCGGCGTCTTCACCGACCTCGTGGATGACGCAGATGTTCGGGTGCGACAGCGCCGCCGCCGCGCGCGCTTCAACCAGGAACCGCTCGCGCATCTCGGGGGAAGCGTCCAGCCTCGGCGGCAGGAACTTCAGCGCCACCCAGCGCTGCAGCGGCAGGTCCGTGGCCCGGTAGACCACGCCCATCCCACCACGGCCGATCTCCTCGCCGATCTCGTACTTGCCGGCCACGATGCGGGGCGTGGCGGGCCGGTCCGGCGGCTGGTCGTGCGGCGCGCGCCACGGCGGCGATTCCAGGAGGCCGGCCGCCTCGGCCTGCCCGCCGACGAGCGACTCGACCTCGCGCCGCAGGGCCGCATCGCCCGCGCACGCCGCGTCCAGATACGCCGCGCGCTCCCCCGCCTCGCGCGCCAGCGCGCCCTCCACCAGCGCTTCAATCTGACGACGGCGATCGAGGGTCATGGGCGCCTCTTCTGGGCTGTCGCCCACAGATCAGGCGCGGGTGTGGTGGTGTGGGGGAGGACGTCCGCCGCCGGCGACACGGTCATCGCGGCTTCCCTCGGGTGGACGTGCTGGCAGCCAAGGGGGGCGCGGGCGATTCTACCACCAGTGGAGGCGGCCCTCTCCGCCTGCGCGGAACACTGAGGCGCACCGCCGCACAATACGCCGTGGCTGCCTTCTCTGGCCCTCAGGCCAAGGAATCCCCGCGCCGATCCCTCGCACCGCGATGACATCCGTCAGGTGGACCGTTCATCGACGTCACTTCAGCTTCTCGTGCTCCGCCTTCGCCGCGACCAGGACCGGCAGGTCGGGATCGGCGTCCTTCCACCTGGTGAGGAAGTCCTGATAAGCCGTGCGGCTGGCTGCGCGGTCGCCGGCCATCGCGGCTGCGCGGGCCCTGCCCAGTAGCGCCAGAGGATGGACGATCGAGAACTGGTCGATCTGGGGCCGGTCGATGATCGTCTTGAAGGCCGCCTGCGCCTCCAGTGGTGATTTCAGCTGCAGGTACGCCAGCCCTCGCAGGTAGTGGCTTATGACCTCGGTGCGGTCGTAGGGCTTCGACGCGGCGAGCTGGTCAATCGCCTCCTGCGCGCCCCCGCGCATGAGGGCAGCCGCGGCGTGAATCCAGGCGAGGCTGCGGGCGTGCAGGAGCGTGTCCTGCGGACGTTGCGCCGCCAGCGTCCCTGCCAGCTTCTCGGCCGCTGCTTCCTCGCCGGTCAACGCGAGCACGAAAGCGGCCGTCTCCATCCGCGGCCTGTCTTCAGGGAACTCCTTCAGGGCGGCCCGGGCCTCGTCTCTCGCCGGTCCGAGGCGGCCCGCAAGCGCCAGATTCAGGGCGTGCGCCGAGCTGGAACCTGCCGGCTTCTGCCCGGCCGCGACCGCCGCCTGCCTATCACGTTCGCGCGCCCGCGTGAGCTGTCCCGCCTGCGCCTCCTGCTGGCGCAGGTAGGACATGAACGTCCTCTCCTGGGGCTTGCCCTTCGCCCAGTCGAGCTGCCGTTGGGCCTCGGCCGTGTCACCCTGGAGAAGGGCGACCCGGTAGAGGGAGTAACGGTGTGCCTGGGTGTCCGGAAACCGGCGTCCGACTTCCTCCCACAGCGTCCTGGCTTCTTCCAGTCGGCCCAGCATGAGCGTGTTTTCTGCGATGTTCCCTCGGAAGATCAGGACCCACGGGCTCAAGGCCGCAATCCGGCGATTCTCCTCCAGAGCGTCCTCCAACCTTCCGGCCCTCTCATAGGCGGTCGCGAGAAACGCGCCCATGGTATCCCGCGGGTACATCTTCTTCGTCATCTCGCCAGTCGCAATCTGCGCGAGAAGATCTCCGGTGACGAATTCATGGTACGCAAGCAGTAAGCGGGGGCGCTCCCGCTCGCTCACGCGGTCGCGTAGGGCATACGCCTTCGCGGCGTATTCCGCGGCAGCCGTCGGTCCGCTGGTGTAGTAATGGGCGACGGCCAAGCTTCGGTAGGCCTCCGCGAAGTTCGGGTCCAGTTCCGCCGCGCGTTGAAGAAACGGGAGGGCGGGGACCCGGCGTCCCAAGGCCAGCTCCTTGACCGCCAAGTTGTACGCCTGGAGCGCCTCGAGTGACGAGGTCGTGAACTCCGGAAGCCTGGCGTACTTCTCGACCGACGCCAGCGACTCACCAAGCCGGCGCCGCAACCGCCGGGCCAGCCGGTCGAGCGCCTTCACCACGTCTTCCTTGCTCTCCGGTTCCTCCTTCTCACTGACCAGCGTCGCGCCGGTCTGGCAGTCAACCGCCGACACCACGACGAGGAAGTGGCTGCCCAGTGGCGCGATCGAGCCCTCGAGCACTGCGTTCATGCCCTCGCGCTGCCCGATCTCGCGCGCCACGCGCCCGACCACGCGCTCGTCGGGCGATCGTCCCATCCGCCGCAGCGACTCGCGCGCGGCCTGATCGGAATAGAGGGCCAGGAACGGCGACTGCTCGAGCTGCATCGTCAGCGCCTGTTTCAGCGCGCCGTCGAAGACGGGATCCCCGGTGGTGTTCACGAAGTCCGCCAGCAGGATCACGTCGCGGTCGGTGAGGATGGGTCGGCTCCGCGCGGACCAGGCGTACGCGCCGGCGGCCAGCGCAAGGACTGCGGCCGCTGCCACCCCGGCCCACATCCACCGCTTCTTCCGCGGCACCGCCGCCGCCGATGTCGCACTCGTCCCCCGCGCGGGTGTGGCCGCCAACCCCGGACGTTCGCCACTGTCACGAATCCAGCGCAGTTCGTCGGCCACGTCGTGCGCGGAGTCCCAGCGTCCGTCAGGATCTTTCGCGAGGCACCTGGTGATCAAGCGTACCAGCGCCGAGGGCACCCCCGGCTGCTGTGACGTCAGGGGTGACGGCTCGCGCTCCAGAATCGCCGCGGCCACCCTCGTCGGCGAATCCCCCTCGAAGGCGCGCCGGCCGGTGAGCATTTCGTACAGCACCGCCCCCAGGGCCCAGATGTCGGCGCGCGCGTCCGCCGGCTCGCCCTCTACCTGCTCGGGAGCCATGTACGGCACCGTGCCGAGCACCGTGCCCCGCTCAGTCAACGACGCGCTCGCTGCCACACCGTCCGCAGCGATCGCCGGCAGCTCCCCGTGCCCCGTCAGTTTGGCCAGTCCGAAGTCCAGCAGCGTCGCGTGCAGGCTGCTCGGGCCACTGGCCCCCGCCGGCGCCTTCGTCAGCATGATGTTGGCGGGCTTCAGATCGCGATGCACGATGCCCGCCCTGTGCGCGGCACTCAGGGCATCGGCGATCTGCGCGCCCAGATCGAGTACGTGAGGGACGGGGAGCGGGCCTTTCTTCAGGCGCTCGGCGAGGGTGTGGCCGTCGAGGTGCTCCAGCACCAGGTAGCTCACACGGACGGGGTCCGGGACCCGGGACCCGGGACCCGGAAGTTCGGCGTCGCCGAGGTCGTGCAGCGGGCAGATGTGGGGATGGTGCAGGGCGGCGGCGGCGCGGGCTTCGTGCTCGAAGCGCCGTCGGCGCTCTGGGTCGCGCGCCAAGTCGGGCGGCAGCACCTTGATGGCGACCGTTCGGCCCAGGCGTGTGTCGCGGGCCTTGTAGACCTCGCCCATCCCGCCCGGCCCGATCGCCGAATCGATCTCGTACGGTCCGAGGCGCGTGCCAGGCGTCAGCGCCCCGGCGGTCGTGTGCCACAACGGCGATTCCAACAGGCCGACCGCCTCAGCCTGCCCACCTACAAGCGACTCGACGTCACGCCGCAGATCCGCATCGCCGGCGCACGCCGCGTCCAGATACGCCGCGCGCTCTCCCGCCTCGCGCGCCAGCGCGCCTTCCACCAGCGCTTCGATCTGACGACGGCGATCAGAGGTCATGGGCGATCCCCTCATACGTGCCCCGGCGGGCTCGGCGAGCCCGCCCTACCGTACGCCGCGATAGAGATCCGACTCCGTCCGGGACAAGCGACCGCGCCCTACCGGTCCTGATGCCGTAACGCCCGCACGAGCCAGAGCTTCGCCATGTTCCAGTCGCGCATGACGGTCTGCGGCGACACCTGCAGCACCTGGGCCGTTTCCTCCACCGACAGCCCGCCGAAGTAGCGCAGCTCCACCACCTGTCCCTGGCGGGGGTCCTCGGCCGCCAGCTGCGTCAGGGCCTCGTCCAGTGCCAGCACGTCCACGTCCGGCGGCGGCGAGGCCGCCAGCCAGTCCTCGAACGGCACGCGCGGCGCGCCACCACCGCGTTTCGCTGCGCCCTTGGCCCGCGCGATGTCCACCAGGATCTGCCGCATGGCCTGAGCACAGAGCGCGAAGAAGTGCGTGCGGTTCTGCCAGTCGTGCTCGCGCGCGTCGACGAGCCGCAGGTAGGCCTCGTGGACGAGCGCGGTGGTCTGCAGGGAATGGCCGGGATTCTGGGCGCGCATCCTGGCGTGCGCAACCCGTCGAAGTTCGTCGTAGACGAGCGGCATCAGGCGGTCGAGGGCCCCTTCCTCGCCCGCGCGCCAGGCATGCAGCAACCGGGTGACGTCCGCCGCCGGCGACAAGGACATCGCGGCTTCCCTCAAGTGGACGGACGACGCAACCGGGGGCGCGGCGATTCTACCACCGGCGCGCTCGGCGAGCGCGCCCTACCGTTCCGCCTGGTCCCCGCCCTTCCCTGTCGCCTGTCGCCTGTCGCCTAGTCCCTGCCCTGGTAGTTCCCGACGCCTTTTCCCGTTTGCGCAGGTGACGGCGGCTTCGAACGGCCGCCGGCCTTGCCGACGGGGGCGCCGCGATGACCAAGCCAAGCCTCGGAATCCTCACCCAGTCAACGGGTTGCCGGATCCTGCTCGTCGCGGGAGTGCTGGCGTGCGTCCCTGCCCTCGCATGGGCTCAGCAGCCGGTCGCTCCTGCCGCGGAGGAGGCGGCGGGAGCGGCGGCCCCGACCGCCGTCGTCGGGCAGCACGTCAGGGGCTGCGGCAAGAAGGGCGCGGAGATCCTCGAGCAGGCCCGGCTCCTGTCGCCCACCGTCGCGCGGCTGGCCACCACGCTCGACGGGAGCGCCGTGGTCGTGTACGTCAAGACCGGCTACCTGAAGGTGCCGGGGCTGCTGCAGGTCGTCGGCACGACCCGGGGCGTCCGCTACCTCTGCATCACGCTCAACGTGCCCGGTCCGGAGGCGGAACTCATCGCGGCCCTCGCGCACGAACTGCAGCACGCGGTGGAGGTCGCCTCGGCGCCGGAGATCACGGACTGCGCGTCGATGATCCGCTACTACGAAACGCACGGCCAGCGGATGGCGGGCGGTGCCTACTGCACCTGCGAGGCGCAGAAGACGACGGAGGTCGTGCGTTACGAACTCGCCGCGAACCTCAGCGCCCGGCGCTGACTACTTCTTCTTGCCCGCCACCATCCGGTAGAGCACGAGCAGCACCATCGCGCCGACAATGGACATAATCCAGCCGGCCGCCTGCCCGGGCTGATACCAGCCGAGCTGCTGGCCCACATAGCCGGCCACGACGCTCCCCGCGATGCCAATCAGGATGGTGACGATGATGCCGCCCGGGTCCTTGCCGGGCATGAGGAACTTGGCGATCGCACCGACGATGAGGCCGAAGACAATCCACGTGATGAACGCCATCACCACCTCCTCGGCGCGCTCGGCGAGCGCGCCCTACCGTACCGCCTGTCTCGGCGCGTTCGGCGAACGCGCCCTACCGTACCGCCTGTCTCGGCGCGTTCGGCCCGCCTTCGCCCATTCGGGCTTCGGCGCGGCAAGCTGAACGGGCCCTACCGGGTGATTGCGATCCGCTTCGTCGCCGTGCCGCCGGCCTTCGACGTCACGGTGAACTCCACCCATCCGTCCTTGCCCGTCATCCGCACGAGCGTCGTGAAACGCCTCGTCGAGCGCGCGCCCAGCCTGAACTCGCGCGGCTCGCGCGCCACCACGTCCACCGTCACCGCCGGGTTCAGCGGATCGACCACCGTCGGCGATTCGGGCACGTCCAGCACGGCGACGCCGTTCGAGGTCTTCACGCTGACGCGGTCCATCACCGCCTTCCCGAGCGCCACCGCCCGATCCGAGAACGTCGGATACGCCCGGTCGTTCGACACCTCAGCATCGACCCAGAACAGGTCGCCCGTGGCAGGCCTGACGCGGATCTCGGTCACCTCCACCTTCGGGAACTGGCTCGCGCAGTAGAGGACGAAGTTCGACACCCGCATGGCCTCGGTCTCGATGTACCGCGCGGGCGGCGTCCTCCCGATGTGCTTCTTCGCGCTCCCGCCAATCCAGATCGGTCCGAGATCGGGATGGGTGAACGAGTGCGGCTCGATCCAGCCCTCGCCCATCAGCTCAAGGTCAACCCACTTCACGAACTCCTCGTCGCTGACCCGGTTGTCACCGTCGACGTCCGCCTCGCCCGGCTGCGATCCCCACAGCTCCAGCAGATAGCTGTAGGCGCCCAGCATGAAGTAGGCGGCCGGCGCCGCCTGGCCCGACAGCCCGCTCGGCGTGGGCCGGAAGTCCTTCAGGATCCGCGCGCCCGTCGTCACGATGTCCTGCTGGACGTTGAGATCGTTCTGGTACTCCGGCGCGACGCGCCGGTCGAGCAGGTAGGCGTACTTGTTGGTCTTCTGCAGCTCGGCGAGGCGCTGCTGGAACTGCTCGGCCGCCCGCTGCCTCGCCTCGGCCGTCTCGCCCGCCGGCGGCGGCACGGCCAGCGGCGCCTGGAACATGATGAGCCGGCCGGTGTTGTGGAAGTTGAACGCGGCGAAGATGTTCGGGTGCGCCTGCTGGAACTCGAAGACGTTGCGTGTCTCCGCCTCGGAGTGCGGGTACGGCCAGCCCGCCTCGAGGCCCCAGCCGAACGAGTAGTTCCGGTTCGGATCCGGCCCGCCGAGATCGTCCTCGTTGATGCGGCCATCCCCGTCGTTGTCGAAGCCCTCGCCGCCAATCCGCCGGAAGCGCTGCCCCGGCTCGCGCGGATCGCTCACGGGCACGAAGCGGCGCCGATCGGGCGACAGCTTGAACTCGCCGGCCGGATCCTCGATCCACATGATCGACAACTCGCCGTCCCCGTCCACGTCCTCGGTCTGGTCCTCATCGTACAGCCCATCCCCGTCGTCATCTGCCGGACGGTACGGCTCGCGCGGGTTGTTCTCGGTGTTCGGGAAGCGGACGTACGAGTCGTTCCCGTCCACGTTGAGGCCCGGCAGGATGTAGAAGGTCGTCGTATCGACCAGGTCGTGCACGAACGGATCGTAGTCGTAGCGCGTGAGCAGGTACCACGCGATGTAGAGGGCGCAGGTGACGCCGTTCACCTCGTTGCCGTGGACGGCGCCATCGACCCACATGGCGGGCTTGGTTTCGGCTTTGCCCGTGGCCTTGTTCGTGATCGTGAGGAGGAACTGGTCGCGTCCCATGCGGCTCTTGCCGATGCTCTGGATGTCGGCGAGCGCGGCGTACTTCTTCTGCAGGTCCGCCATGATGGCGGTCCATTCGCTGTAGGCGTAGTAGCGCTTCCAGGAGATCGGGAAGTCGAGTTCACCGTGGTAGCTGCCAGGGTTCTTCGCCGGTTTGCTCTGCGCGAGCGCAGGAACGGCGGCGGAGAGGACGACAAGCAGCGCGAGGGCGGATGCGATGACGACGGCTGTGCGTGATGTCTGTGTCATGATCGCCTCCCCCTACTGAACCTTGACCGTGGCCACGTGCGTGCCGCCCTTCTGCGACGACACCACCACGCGCAGCGGCGTACTGCCCTTCACGGCCACCAGCCAGGTGACCGTCCGCTTCGGACCCGTCTGCCGCACCTGCGTCGGACCACCTCCGCGCCCGCCGCCTCGGCCCTGAGGCGCCTGCTCTGCCGACGCCCCGCGCCCGCCGCGGCCGCCTGACGCGGCGGCGAGCCCGGGCACGGGCATCACGCCGTCGATCACGCCGAGTTGCTGCCACGGCGTGCCCTGGAGGAACGTGATCGCGTCGCGGTCGCCGATGAGCCACGCGACGTCCTGGCGGTTGCCCCGCAGGTCGGCGCCGCGCGCGACGTGCGTCGCCAGCGGCCCCGTGTTCTCGATGACGGCCGTCACTTCGAGGACGCGGTACTCGCCGAGCCTCGCGCCCGGCGTCACCGCGACGCCCTCTCCCTTCGGTGATGCTGAGGCCTGCGTCGCGTTGGTCTCGCTGTGGACGACGCGCGCGGAGGCCTGGGTGATGGCGAGGTCAGGCATCAGGCCCGCGCGGAACAGTTCGAACTCCACGTGCCGGTCGCAGACGCCCTTGAGGATCTCGCCCGGCCAGGCGTTGTTCGTGTGCGTCGGCCGCCATCCGCCGATCTCGCCGTCGCCCAGCTCCGGGTGCGTGAAGGGCTTCCAGGCGACGAACGCCCTGCCGCCGTATTGCTTGTCGTTGTACTGCAGGAGCGCCCGCTGGCGCGCGACGCCGGCCTGATCGCCAGCCGGGATCTTCGGGAATCCGGGCATGTCGATTTCGGGATTCCACAGCTCGGTCGTGAGCGAGTAGATGCCGAGCTGCAGGTAGTCCCAGTCGGTCGAGAGGCCGTAGCCGTACGTCCGGTCGGCCAGCTCGTCGTAGCTCACCTTCCAGGCGCGCGGGAACTCGTAGCCGCGCTCGATGGCGTACTTGTTCCGCGAGGTCTTGCGCAGCTCTTCACGCAGCGCGGGGATCGTCTCGGGCTTCGCCCACGCGGCGGGCACGGGCTCGCCGACGATCTCCAGGTACTTCTTCCCCATGATGAAGTCGAAGACCGCCCGGTCCTTCGGCGCGATGTTCGTCTGCGGTCCCGATCCGAGCGGCCGGTACGTGAACCCGCCCGACGTGTGGAAGAACTGGGCCATCAGCAGGTTCGGGTGCGTGTGGAAGAACTCGGCCACCGCCCGCACTTCCGGAGACGAGGTCGGATAGGTGCCCGTGCCGCCCGGCAGGCTGTCGTCGCGCCACCAGCGCTCGGGGAAGTTGCGGTTGATGTCGATGCCGGCTTCGGAGTCCTCGCCGCGCTTCTTGTCGCCGTCGTTGTCCCGATCCTCGGTGATGACCGAATAGCGCGGCTTCGTCGTCTGCTCGTTCTGCTGCAGGCGGATCATCAGCCGCGGATCCTGGTCGTCCATCACGTACTGGCCCTTCGGGTCCTTGTAGCGGAACTGGGCGATCACGCCGTCGCCATCGAGGTCGTCAGGGCCGTCCTCGTTGACCTTCCCGTCGCCGTCGTCATCCCTGGGTTCCGAGTTCGCGCGCTGCGAGATGCCCTTCTCCAGGCTGTTGAAGTGGCCGTCGGGATTGATGATCGGGCAGATGTAGAAGGTCTTGGAATCAACGAGGCGCGTGATGGCGGGGTCCGAGCCGTAGCCCGTCACCAGCCGGTCGATCATCGCCAGCGCGACCTCGGTGCCGGTGTATTCGTTGCCGTGCGTGCTGCCGCCGATCCAGTGCCCCGGCTTGCCCATGTAGGGCTTCATCGGCGTGACGTTCTTCACTTCGTCTCTCGGGTTGCGCAGCGGGACGAGGGCGTCGAGGGTCGTCCCCGTCTTCATGTTCGAGACGACCAGCACGTAGATCGGCCGGCCCATGTTGCTCGCGCCGATCTGCTGCAGCTCGGTGATGGCCGGATACGCCGACGCGACGTCCTTCAGGTACTTAAAGACGGCGGTCGTCGTGTGGAACTGGTCGAACGTGACGGGAACGGCCGGCGGGGCCGCCGCACCAGCACCGCTGCCGGCGAGCAGGCCAAGGGCCAGCAGGGCCGCGGCTGCCCAGAGACGGAATCTCGCGACACGCACGGGAGTGCTCCTGACCGGGGGCAGGGACGAGGGGATAAGAATACAGAAGACAGGAGACAGAAGACAGGAAAAGCAGGGATCAGGGATCAGGCGACAGGCGACGGGGAAGAGCGGGGATCGGGGATCAGGGGTCAGGGGAGGTGCGGGCGGGGCGCCACGTGACAGGGCAGCTCGGGGTCCTCGGGACAGGGGTCCTCGGGGGTCCTCGGGGTCCTCGGGGTCCTCGGGGCTCTTGACCGGGCGTCGACGACGATGCCATCGTCGTCCCCTCGACGGGAAACCCCTTCGACTCTTCGGGGCCGCGGTAGCGGTTCGAGCACGGTTGATTGGCGAGTGGGCGTCTACGCCGGGCCGACTGGCAGTATCTGCAACGTCGGGGCGCAGGCGGCGTGGCAGATTCTTCATACGGACGGAGGTGGGCGACCGGGGCGTGTCGCGCGGAACCCCGCCCGATGTGAATGCGCCGTCAGGGGTTGCGGGCCCCTGACGTTGGGCGGTTCCGCCGGCGGCGGGGTGGGCATGGAAATGGCAGATGTGCGTGGCATGAACACGCATCCAGGAGTGGAGACAATGGCTGATCGGGAACTGATGCAGGCGCTGGGCGGTCTCACCGGAGAGCTTGCGCACCTGTCGACCGAGGTGGGAAGACTGGCCGCCCGCCAGGTATCTTCCGCCGACTTCGCGGAGCTGAGAAGCGGGCAGGCGGTACTGCAGGCCGACGTCGCCGAGCTCAAGACCGACATGGTCACCGTCAAGGCCGACGTCGC